>JBJKSY010000302.1:0-8619 GCA_046703645.1 Cyclobacteriaceae bacterium | reverse complement strand
GATTAAAAGCGGCTGGAACGGATTCACGAGGCCTGCCCGGCCTGGAGGGCGACAGATCTCATTAATTTTAACTGCATTCATCCGTATGATGGAACATCGAATAAATATAAGGCATGTCTTAAAGTCTTAATGTTATAAGGGAATTAACCGGCTACCTTGAAATAAAATATATTATTCGGATTTATGGATTGAAAATAATAAACATGGGAAATCTTTAGAAATCCAATTGATTGAATACATATCCGTAAATGAGTATTAACTGTTTGATTATTAGGTACTTAAATAAATAGTATTAGCTATATAAATTTCTACAAAAGAATATTTTTATCCCTTCCTGCTCATTATTCAGGGGCCTGAGGTTCTGACAAACCTGGCATATTTTCCGTTGGAGGAGCAATTTTATCAAATACTCTTTTCATTGTTAACCCTTGTACGACAATAGAAAATACCACTACAGAGTAGGTCATGGCAATGATTAAATCAATGATCTCATGATCAACACCGTATTTCTTTACGGTATCATATAATGATAAAGCCAGCGCTACGGAAATTCCGCCTCTGAGTCCGCTCCATGTGAGAACCCGGATTGTATATTTCGGTAACTTTCTTTTGAGACGGACGGCTGATATGGGTATTGCAACTCCGAAAAACCGTGATATCAGGACAGCAACAATGGCAAAGCCTGCCGCATAAAAATAATCCAGTTTCCAACTGATAATAATCACCTGCAAACCTATGAGAATGAACAGGATTGCATTCAGCGATTCGTCGAGCAGATGCCAGAATTTGTATACATATTCACCGGTTACATTAGCGAATTTTTCACTGCGCCCTTCTTTCCCGACCATGATCCCCATGGTAACCATGGCAAGAGGACCGGATACATGGAAGAATTCAGCGACTCCTGTTCCGCCAAGAACCATGGAAAGAGTAACCAGTACTTCGATTTCGGTAAGCTCATTCGGGATGATTTTCAAAAGGTAAAACCCGACTGCCCCGATCACGATCCCTACACCTATTCCCCCGGCTACCTCCTGTATGAAAAGTAAAACGGCACTGGAAATATGAATCTGTTCTGTCGTACCGAGAGTGACCAGGTGAAGTATCGTCAGAAAAACCACTACGCCCGTTCCATCGTTGAACAGCGATTCTCCTGATATCTGGGATTCAAGATTCTTGGATGCCCTGGTTTGTTTGATCATGGCGAGAACGGATATGGGATCGGTAGGGGAGATCAGTGCACCGAATAACAGGCAATAGAGGTAATCAAATTGAATATGCACCAGGGGTAATAAATAATACATGAGAGTTCCCGTAACGAATGCAGAAATTATTACTCCGAAAGTCGCAAGCAGGAATACCGTCCATTTTTCTTCTCCCAGCTTTTTAAGATTGATCTGAAGAGCCCCGGCAAAAAGCAGGAAGCTTAGCATTACATTCAGAAGGACATCCGAAAAATTATACTCGGTCATCAATGAAACCGCGAGTTCTTTAAGGGTCCTGAAAAGCGACTCGCCCACGACAACAAAAATCGAAAGCGATAAAGCAAGGATCATTAGCCCAATGGTCGATGGCAATTTAAGTACCTTGGCATTGATAAGGGTAAAAAGGGCAGCCATAATGACCAGAATGGTGATAACATCAAGTACATCCATATTGCAATAGCTTTGGTAGTTAAAAAGTTGCTGTAATTACTTAATAATCAAACTTCTATACAAGTTTTTTATTAAAAAATTGAATGACGGAACGGATATTGTTTTATATGAAAAGTTGGAAATCAGGGAAAGCTAAATTGTTATTTAATATTATATGGTAAATGATTATGCTCAGCTCAGTTTCTTAAATTTAACCCGGTGGGGAGTTGTGTCTCCCAGTCGAACCTTTTTATTATTTTCATAATCTGAAAAATTCCCTTCGAACCAGTATACTTTGGAATCACCTTCAAAGGCAAGAATATGTGTGGCTATCCGGTCAATAAACCAACGGTCATGCGAAATGACCACAACACATCCGGCAAAATTTTCAAGAGCTTCTTCAAGGGCCCTCAGGGTATTGATATCCAGGTCGTTGGTCGGTTCATCAAGCAACAGGAGGTTGGCTCCCTGCTTAAGGGTTAATGCCAGGTGAACCCTGTTCCTTTCACCGCCTGAAAGCTTACCTAGCTTTTTTTCCTGGTCGGGACCTGTAAAATTGAATTTGCTCACATAGGCCCTGGAATTGATTTTTTTCCCGCCCACATCGATCCATTCCTCACCTCCGGATATGATTTCATAAACCGATTTGTCTTTGTCTAACGACTGATGTTCCTGGTCGATATAAGCCGGAACAACAGTAGAGCCGACTTCAAAGTTTCCCTTGTCGGCATGCTCTCTGCCGATGATCATCCTGAATAATGTGGTTTTACCGACCCCATTCGGTCCGATTACTCCTACAATGCCTCCTTTGGGCAACGCAAAATTCATGTCATCGATAATCAACCTGTCCCCGAATCCCTTTTTTACTTTTATGGCTTCTATCACCTTTTCACCCAGCCTGGGTCCGGGGGGAATATAAAGTTCAAGCTTTTCTTCATTTCCCTTGGATTCTTCTCTGAGCAATTTTTCATAAGCATTTAACCGGGCTTTGCCTTTTGACTGGCGGGCCTTGGGAGCCATACGTATCCATTCCAATTCCCTTTCAAGTGTCTTCTGACGTTTTGATTCGCTTTTTTCCTCCTGCCTCAATCGTTCTTTTTTCTGTTCCAGCCAGGAAGAATAATTGCCTTTCCAGGGAATCCCTTCACCGCGGTCAAGTTCGAGTATCCAGCCGGCAACATTGTCCAGGAAATAACGGTCGTGGGTAACGGCTATCACCGTACCTTTATATTGTTGAAGATGGTTTTCAAGCCACATGACCGATTCAGCATCCAGGTGATTCGTCGGCTCGTCAAGTAGCAAAATATCGGGGTTTTGCAGGAGCAGCCGGCATAGGGCTACACGGCGTTTTTCACCTCCTGAAAGGTTTTGAATCCTTGATTCACCGGGTGGGGTCCGAAGTGCATCCATGGCTTTTTCCAGGCGATTATCCAGTTCCCAGGCATCGAGATGGTCGAGCCGGCTTTGGATTTCACCCTGTTGCACAATTAATTTATCCATTAATTCAGGGTTTTCCATAACCGCCGGATCCCCGAACTTTTCATTGATCTCATCAAATTTTCCGAGCAATTCTGTTATTTCAGCTACTCCTTCCTTTACGCTTTCTAAAACTGTTTTATCGGGATCCAATCGGGGTTCCTGTTCAAGAAACCCTACAGAATATCCGGGTGAAAAAACCACCTCTCCAAGGCAATCCTTATCAACGCCCGCTATTATCCGGAGCAGCGAAGATTTCCCGGATCCGTTAAGCCCGATCACCCCGATCTTAGCCCCATAAAAAAAAGACAGGTAAATGTCTTTAAGTATCTGTTTTTTAGGCGGGATGATCTTGCCAACTCCCGACATTGAAAATATAATTTTTTCTTTATCCATCCGACAGGGGTATCATGCCTGCAAATATTATAAAAATTATTGTTTAAACTTCATGGCCGTGTTTTTTTTGTACCTTTATTCGTCGATCTGTCATTATAAACATTTAGGGATTTGGAACACGCATTCGGATATATCCTGGATAAGAAAATATTCCGGAAAGGATTTTTAAACAATCCGGACAGGGAGATCGGGGAGGTTAAGGATTCTGAAGAAAATTCATTGTTTTTTTTTCAGGAGCGATTCCGGGCACTCGAAAAGAAAGTTGAGGATCTCGAGGAAAAGATCGTGTCAAGTGAAAATAAGGGCTCCTTCCTTGCCAAATTGAAACATATAAAGGAAACTTTACCGGAATATGATGGCCTCGGTGATTTTGAAAACCTGTTCGACAGGCTGACCCGGCAGGAAGATATGCTGAATGAGCTTATTGCCCAGAACAGGATTAAAAACCTGGAAATCAAGAAAAACCTTTTAACGGACCTGGAAGGTCTGAAAGACCATTTCAACCTCCGTGAGGCGACCGAAAAGATAAATGAAATTCGGGAAAAATGGATTCGTACAGGTGCGGTTTCAGGGGAATACAAGGATGATATTGAAAATAAATTCAAATTCTTTATTGAATATTTTCAGGAAAGGAAAAAATCCTTTTATGAAGACCGGAAAAAAATGTTCGATTCTTATGTCAGCCAGTACAGACAAATAATAGATCAGGTAAAGAAAATAACCGGCGATCGTTCAGCAGTAAATACGTATGAATTGAACCAGCTCAGGGAAAAATGGAAACAACTTCCCAAGCTTCCGTCAAAAATATTTCTTCCTCTTCGTAATGAGTTTAACTTCGCCTTAAAAAAAATTCCCGCAGCAAGGTTCGACAGAACCACGGATACAGGAACAGCATTAACGGATGAGATCAGGGATAAAAAAAAGGATTTGCTCAGGCAATTGGAAGAGATGAGTAAAACTTTTTCCTATCCCAATAAGGAAGCGGAAATTATCAAAACTAATTGGAAAAAATTCCCCAAGGTATTCAGCAAAGAAGTAAAATTGCTCGATAAAAAAGCTTACCGGCTATTTGACAAGATTAAAGACCTGAATTATGTGTACAGCCTTGGCCTTAAAAAGAACGCCGGCTTTGAATCATTACAGCCGGCCCGTAAAATAGAATTGATGATTAAATACCTCAGGGATATCAGGCTCAGGGAAGAAAGGGAACTGGAAAAGGTAAAGATGAATTCAGGGATAATTTATTCGCATGACAAAAAAGTTCAGGGAATGCTTGTACGGCAGTTGGAGTTACAACAACAGCGGATTGAAGTCAAGTCCGGCCTGATTGAAGAATTGTCCAATGGTCTGATCAGGTTGATTGACAGTCACTAAAATTTTAATTATGACAGATCAGATTTTGATAGTGGATTTTGGTTCCCAGTACACACAACTTATAGCGAGGCGTGTACGGGAACTCAACGTTTATTGTGAAATTCATCCGTTTAATCATTTACCTGAATTAACTCCTGAAATAAAAGGGATAATTCTTTCGGGAAGCCCTTGTTCCGTATCCGACAAGGGAGCTCCAAGGGTTTCTATTGATAAATTGGTAGGAAAGATCCCGGTACTGGGAATATGTTACGGAGCCCAGTTGATCGCGGAGACCAGCGGAGGCAATGTTACTCCCTCGGAAATCAGGGAATATGGAAGGGCCCGTCTCGACAGGCTCGATAAACATTATGACCTGCTCAAGGAAATTTCGATGAATTCCCAGGTCTGGATGTCCCATGGTGATACAATAACGTCACTTCCCCCGTCATTTCAGGTAATTGCCAGTACCGAATCCGTGGAAATCGCAGCTTTCAAGATGAAAGATGAAAAAGTATATGGAATTCAGTTTCACCCTGAAGTTACTCATACCATTGAAGGCAAAACCGTACTCCGGAATTTTGTGGTACATATTTGTGGCTGCCGTCAGGACTGGACTCCGGATATATTTATTGAATCCACGATAAATGAATTGAAAAATAAACTGGGAAAAGATAAAGTGGTTCTGGGTTTATCGGGAGGCGTTGATTCCTCAGTGGCTGCGTTGCTGACAAGCAGGGCAATCGGCGAAAATCTCCATTGTATTTTCGTGGATAATGGCTTATTAAGGAAGAATGAATTCACTTCGGTTTTGCAGTCTTATATGGGTATGGGGTTGAATGTTACCGGGGTGGATGCCAGTAAGCAGTTTTATTCAGCGCTCAGCGGTCTCAGCGATCCTGAGGCCAAACGTAAGGCAATCGGGAGGGTATTTATCGAGATTTTTGACAGGGAAGCGCATAAGATAAAGGATGTGAAGTGGCTGGCACAGGGAACGATTTACCCTGACGTAATTGAATCGGTGAGTGTAAATGGCCCTTCGGTTACTATAAAATCACATCACAATGTGGGTGGGCTTCCGGAAAAAATGAATCTCAGGGTAGTAGAGCCGCTGAATACACTTTTCAAGGATGAAGTGAGAGCAGTGGGTAAATTACTTGAACTTGATGAAAGTATACTTTCCAGGCATCCATTTCCCGGCCCCGGCCTTGCCATCAGGATACTTGGTGATGTAACACCCCAAAAGGTAAAAATATTACAGGAAGTTGACGATATATTCATTCAGGCTCTTAAAAAGGAAAATTAGTATAACGAAGTATGGCAGGCCGGGGCCATTTTATTGCCGGTTTATTCAGTGGGAGTGATGGGGGATGAAAGAACCTATAAAAACGTTGTGGCGCTGAGATCGGTCAATAGTGTGGACGGTATGACCGCCGACTGGAGTCCATTGCCTCATGATTTCCTGGGAAAAGTATCTAGTGAGATCATCAATAAAGTTAAAGATGTAAATCGTGTGGTGTTTGATATAAGCTCGAAACCACCGGCTACCATTGAATGGGAATAGAAATCAACTGCCATGAGAAATATATTATGGATCCTGCTTATTTTAATCCCTGCCTCGTTATACGGTCAGAACTTTAGCCAGGACAAGGAGAATTACGATCGGGGTAAGTCGCTTTATAAGGCAGGTCATTATGATTCGGCAATGGACATGCTGCATCCCTTAACGGAAAAATCGGGGAACCCCCTGGCCCCTTATGCGGGATATTACTATTGTCTGGCTGCTTATAAGAAAGGCTATGAGTACGTGGCGCTGGAAATGGCAAATTTTATAATTATCAATTACCCGGGGTGGGACAAAATCGATGAATTGCGATTATGGCAGATCAAATTTTACCTTAAGGATAATAATTATTCACAGGCCCTGAATGTTGTAAACAAGATCAAAAATGAGAAAATTAAAAACCTGGCTGACACGCTTTATCTTGATCAGATCGACAGTATCCAGGATTATAATGATCTGGTAGGGCTGTATAAATCCAATCCGGATAATCAATTGATAGCCAAAGTGTTAGCTAATAAAATTATTTCTCTCCCTGTATTGCTTCGCGACAATAAGCTACTCGCAAAATTGGTTGATCAATTTAAGTTTGATTCGTCTTTGTACAATTCGGATGTTGTCGTGAAAGGGATCAGGAAAAACAAATATAAAATTGCTGTCCTTTTTCCTTTCATGGCCGATGATGTTGTCCCGGGACAATCGGGAAGATCAAATCAATTTGTTTATGATATGTACGAAGGGATCCTTCTGGGTGCTGAAGAATTGCAAAAAGAAGGAACCGATCTTCAAATTGATGCTTTTGATACGCAACATTCCGGGGCGGTTGTAAAAAACCTGATCGATTCAGGAGCGCTGAACGGATATGACATGATCATTGGCCCACTTTACCCTGATCCGGTCAGGCTGATATCCGGATTTTCCTATTCTCATCAGATAATGGTATTTAATCCATTGTCGACAAATTCCGATATTACGCAGAATGATCCTTTTGCCATGCTTTTTAAACCTTCTACTGAAAGGCAATCAGATGCAGCGGCATATTATACCATACAAAAGATGGAGAATAATAAAAATTATTTCCTTTTCTACGGAAATAATTCACGTGATTCGATTAATGCCATGAATTATTATTCTATTTTACAAAAGGATTCGTTCAACTTGAATTATATTCATCGTCTTGTACCCGGGGACACTGTTAATATTTATAAATTACTTACGCAGAAAGTCAAATTAAAGAACCTTCATCTCAGCCCCGAGGATTCTCTCAGAAAAGTCAGCCGGTTTAATCTCGATACGGCAGCCATTTCTGCTGCAGGTAAAAAGCTGCCGGATTATGAAATATTTGTCATGAACCCGGATAGTATCGGATTTATATACGGAGCTTCAAGCAATAGCCTGATAGCAACCGGAATCATCAGTGGAGTGGAAACCCGGGGCGATCATACCTGGGTAATCGGAAATGATGATTGGCTTGATATCCAGCAATTGTCGCTTGATCAGATGGGCAGGTTGAATATAGTTCTTATTGCACCGGGATATATTGACCTGAATAATCCTATTATAGGAAAGGTTAATGCCATGATCACCGGGGAAATGCATGCCCCGCCTGATAAATTCCATTATATCGGCTACGAAATGATAAACTACATCGGTCATATGTTTAAAAAGTACGGAAGCCCTTTTATTATGGATTTGAAAAAGGAAGGCTTTTATAAAGGATTGATTTATTACGGTTTTGATTATTCCGACGGAAATGATAATAATATTGTACCTATGATCGAATTTACCAGGGATAATTTTACAATTGTAAACAACCCTGAAACAAGGATGTACTCTGAATCTTCCGCTCCCTGAAGGCTTGGAAAGTGAAACAAAATTTTTTAAAAAAAAGAACGATTAAATAAATTGTTTAAATTGGTGTCACTTTTAACACATTTACATTCAAGGATTTTGCTGTGAATCGACTAATTGTTTTTTTCTTGTTTTTTTTAATGCTGACGGGAACTGAGAAGCTCCTAGCGCAAAATGACATCATCAATAAAACCGTGACCTATGAAGAGTTATATGATGATCCCTATGATATCAATAAATTATTTTTCCAGATTCAACCCATCTACGGTGAATTTTTCAGGACTAATATCAATGCAGGTTTCGGCTTGAAAGCCGATTATTATATGGGCAAAAAAGCTGACTTTTCAGCCC
>JBJKSY010000301.1:0-6707 GCA_046703645.1 Cyclobacteriaceae bacterium | reverse complement strand
AATCAAAAGGCCTACTGTATTTTGTCAGGTGGCACGAACCTTTCGGGCTGGCCCTTATTGAAAGCTTATACATGGGCTGCCCCGTATTCGGCACCCCATATGGCTCACTCCCGGAAATTATTGGCCCTGAAGTTGGTTTCCTTTCCGCAAAGGGAGAGGATCATTTAAATGCAATGTTGAGATCCGATGTTTTTAATACCCGAATTTGTCACCAGTATGCTCAGGATCTATTCAATGCCAGGGTTATGGTGGAAAAATACATTGAAAAATATGAAAAGGTTATGAATGGTGAGAAACTTAACAACAAGATCCCTGTGAAACCGGTTAAGTTGAATGCCTCCAGGTTTTTACCCTGGGAGGATTGAGAATAAATCATTTTGTCCTCATCTTGATATTACTCCTTTCCCTGATTGATGTGTTTTATCTGGAGCTTCATTGGAATAAAAATTCCCCGGTACCCGGAGTTGCCCCGAAGCATTCATGCTTATATATTTGTTGGCATCTTTAAGGATTAAAAGCGGTTGGCGAAGATATATTGGTACCTGAATTCAAATTATAATTTAATAACTTCATCACAATGGCTGAAGGCAGATTCAAAAACCCGGTAATAGCTTCCCTGGCGGGGATCAACGATTTCTTTTCTAAACAGAAGCTGAGCTCCCGGTATGACGAGAATTACAGGATCGACGGACTTAATTGCCTGGTAACAGGTGCAAATTCAGGGCTTGGTTATGCCCTGGCTGTAAATTTCGCGCGTCATGGAGGGAATACCATTATGGCTTGCCGGAGGGAAATACCCGAAGCAGGCGAAAGGGTAAAGGCTGTTTCCGGATCGGATAAGGTTGAAATGCGTTATCTTGATCTCAGTAAGATTGATTCGGTGCATGCTTTTTGTGATAAACTGGAACAGGATCATGTAAAGCTTGATATTGTAATACTTAATGCGGGAGTAGCCCTTCCCAGATCCAGGAAAACCCCCAGCGGGCTGGAAGAAATGTTCCTGGTGAATTACCTGTCCAATTTCATACTGGTGAACCTGTTATTGCAAAAAGACCTGATCCGGATCCCTGGGAACGGAGCAAGGGTGCCAAGGATCATTGCCATATCCTCCGATTCACACCAGGGATCTTCCTATATTGATTATAATGAATTCGGCATTTATAAAGATTACGGAGTATCCAAAGGAATTTCCTATTACAGTTATTATAAACTTGTTCTCAACACCTGGGTAACCGAATTATCAAGGAGGATAAACCGGGAAGCTGTAAGGGTATCGGTAAATGCCATCTGCCCCGGACCGGTTCATTCCAATATTATAAAAGAAGCCCCCTGGCTTTTAAGGATGACACTTAAAAGTATTTTTAAAATAATTTTTAAAAGCCCCGATGAGGCAGCCCGCGCAGTTGTATATATGGCGGTTTCACCGGATTATGAGGGAAAAACAGGTGAGTATCTTCATATGTTCAATCCAAAAAGAATGGATGAAAAGGTATATATTCCTGAAGAGGGGAAAAAATTATGGCAACATTCTCTGACGGTCTGGAAGTCGGTGGACAAGGATTCTGAATTTCCTGATTTTCCGGAGTATTAAAAATAAGGCTCTCTCACCACCTTATCATAATAGAGTTTACGATCTTAATATTATTCATTTTGTAGTCCGGTTGTCCCGGCGTAACCATTCCTCCGGTTGATAAATTTTTTAACAATATTTGATTGTAAATACTTGCGGGTTTTCCACATTTGTGTCAGTTTTTAATCCCGGTCTGCAATTCATATTTTTCCATTAACAATAGGTCATTTTGATAATTTAATACCGGCGGGGTCTGAAAAATAAAACCTTCGCCATGAATGTAAGGAGGTGAACATGGGAACCATAACCACATTTTATCTCAGCAGTTTTATAGGGAGAAAACTTTATTACTACCGTGGTGAATCGATAGGTTTCATTAAAGATCTTCTGGTCGATTCCCTGGTATCAGAACAGGAGGGCTCTCCGGGAAGACCAAGGATTATCGGAATTAAATTAAAATCGGGCAAAGAGGTCCGTGTTATTGCCTTTAAATCATTATCATTTTCAGGCAAACCGGGAAAAATCACTCTTGGAGAAGAACCGGAAGACATACCTGCGGAAATTATCAGCAAGGGGCATTTTATAGCTGAGGTCATACTGGATAAACAGATTGTGGACCTCAATGGAAGAAAACTCGTACGGGTTAACGATGTAAGAATGGTAACGATTGCCAACGGCACTTTTGCCATTGCGGTGGATGTAGGCATGGAGGGATTGTTACGTCGTATAGGTATATTCACTGTTATCCGGGATCTCATGAAATTGATACATCTTAATATCCCTTCAAAATTTATCATTTGGGATGATGTGCAGGCCATTGACCCGCACAGGCTCAATATAAAGCTATCAAAGACTTATTCCAAGCTCCATACTCTGCATCCATCGGATCTGGCAGATATTATTGAAGACCTGGGTGGCAGGTCAAGTGCAACTGTATTTTCGGCGTTGGATGAGGAAAAAGCGGCAGATGTTATGGAAGAGCTGGAGCCACATGCCCAGGTGCAGATTGTTGAAAACCTTCCAGTTGAAAAGGTGGCGGATGTTTTTGATAAAATGCCGGCCGACGAGGTAGTTGACATTCTGGGTGAGCTGGGTAAAGAAAAAGCGGAAGAGCTTCTGGAAGAAATGGAGAAAAAATCCTCTCAGGAAGTGAGAGAGTTATTGGAATATTCAGAAGATCAGGTGGGAAGTATTATGACCAAAGATATTCTTTCATTTGATCAGAATACATCTATTGATGATATCCTTAAGGAATTGAGAATTAAAAAACCTGAGTCTTCCGAATTATATAATCTTTTTGTTACCGAAGAAAATAATGAACTTCTGGGTAAGATTACGCTCAGGGATCTTGTTGTACATGAACCGGAAACCCTGGTCAAGAATATTATGCAATCCGACCCAATATGCCTGCTGGATGAACAGAAAGTTGATGACGTTGCAGAAATAGTTTCCAAATACAATCTTCTTGCTATTCCGGTAGTGAACAATGAAAAAGTTCTGAAGGGGATGGTTGTGATCGACGACATTGTAGAAGATCTGGTAACCAAACGAAAGACTAAAAAAAGATAACCGGTAAGAATAATGACCCGGCGCAGATCCCGAAGAAAGAATATCTGGAGACAGATTTTGATATTTCTTGCCATCCTGGGACCCGGCATCATAACAGGGAGTGTAGATAATGATGCAGGAGGGATTACCACTTATTCAGTTGCCGGAGCCATTTATGGGTATAATCTTATCTGGACCCTTATCCCTTCATTTCTTGTTCTGATCATCATTCAGGAGATGAATGCAAGAATGGGAATAGTTACCGGTAAGGGATTGGCTGACCTTATACGTGAAAATGCAGGGGTCAGGGTTACTTTTTTTATATTCATCGGGCTATTAATTGCAGATATAGGGAATACAACTACCGAATTTGCTGGAGTAGCAGGCAGTATGGAAATTTTTGGTGTAAGCAAATATATTTCCGTTCCGGTAGTTTCCTTACTTGTATGGTTACTTGTTGTCAAAGGCACTTATAAAATTGCGGAAAGATTATTCCTTTTATTCAGTGTCTCCTTACTTGTCTATATTATTTCTGCCATCATGGGTAAACCTGATTGGAAAGAAATTGGAACCGCCATTATCCGTCCCAGAATAGCAATCAATGCGGGAAGTATGGCAATGATTATAGGGATTATCGGAACAACTATCGCGCCATGGATGCAATTCTATATGCAATCCTCCGTCATTGAGAAAAAACTTAAAATGAGAAATTATAAATACTCGGTGGCGGATATTATTATAGGATGTGTGGCGACCATCGCTGTAGCCTTCTTTATCATGGTTGCCTGTGCATGTACCCTGAATGTGAATGGCATTCCTATCCATGAAGCAAAGGATGCTGCCCTGGCCCTCAGGCCATTCGCAGGCAACCTGGCATCACAGGTCTTTGCCTTCGGTTTGTTCATCGCTTCTATTTTTTCGGCCACAATTCTTCCCCTGGCCACTTCATTTTATATATGCGAAGCATTTGGTTTTGAAGCTGGTATCAATAAAAAATGGGATGAAGCACCCGAATTTTATTTTATTTATACAGGTATCCTGGTTCTTTCAGCCATGATTATTTTAATTCCAAACGCTCCGCTTATTCTCATTTCCCTCTGGTCGCAGGTACTTAATGGTATATTACTCCCTATTGTTCTGGTACGCATGATATTACTGGTGAATGATAAAAAAGTAGTCGGGAAATACACCAATGGACCGATTAATAATATTATTGTCTGGACTGCAGTAATTATCCTTATTGGTCTTTCCATTGCCCTGCTCATTCTTGAATTTCTATAAACCCAACTAAACCAATTATTCCTGATTTGCCGGCTACAGGAAACAGGAAACCTCTTTTCTGTGTCCTTGCTATTCTGCAATTATCATTTTATTAAAGGGAATAGGATTTGTTTTAGCCGGATTATGATAAAACGCCAAATGGAAATTATTTTCATTATTTTTGTGCCCTCAATCCATTTTAAAATTTCAGCCGGATGCAGGATATCAGGAATATTGCCATTATCGCCCATGTTGACCATGGAAAAACCACCCTGGTGGACAGGATTCTTTACCAGGTAAAATTGTTCAGGGACAACCAGGACATGGGGGAACTGATCCTCGACAGCAACGAACTGGAACGTGAGAGAGGAATTACCATCCTGGCAAAAAACGTTTCCGTCAGGTACAAGGGCTCCAAAATCAATATCATCGATACCCCGGGGCACAGTGATTTCGGCGGAGAGGTGGAAAGAGTATTGAATATGGCTGACGGGGTTTTGTTGCTGGTCGATGCCTTCGAAGGGCCCATGCCGCAAACGAGGTTTGTGCTTCAGAAAGCGCTTGCACTGAACCTGAAAGTCATACTGGTTATCAATAAGGTCGATAAACCTAACTGTGATCCGGAAGCGGTGCATGAGTCTGTATTCGACCTTATGTTCAACCTGGATGCTACCGAAGATCAGCTTAATTTTCCGGTCGTTTACGGATCCTCCAAGGAGGGATGGATGTCGGCGGACTGGAAAAAGCCATCCACGGATATTTCCTATGTTCTTGATACCATTCTTGATTATATTCCGAGTGCAAAATATGTTGACGGAACTCCCCAGCTTCAGATATCCTCGCTGGATTATTCCTCGTATGTCGGAAGGATCGCCGTGGGAAGGCTTGGTCGTGGTAAGCTCCAGGCCGGCATGAACGTTTCCCTTATCAAAAGGGACGGCAGGATCTTCAAATCGAAGATAAAAGAACTTTATGTGTTCGAAGGATTGGGAAAGGAAAAAGTAAAAGGAGAGATCCATGCCGGTGAGATCTGTGCCGTTCTCGGGCTTGAAGATTTTGATATCGGCGACACCATTGCCGATTTCGAAAATCCTGAAGGGCTCACTCCCATGCAGATCGACGAGCCCACCATGAGCATGCTCTTCACCATAAATAATTCGCCGTTTTACGGAAAAGAGGGAAAATTCGTCACCTCGCGGCATCTGCGTGAACGGCTGTTCAAGGAAACGGAAAAGAACCTGGCCCTTAAAGTGGAGGAGACCGAATCGCCGGATACCCTGATCGTGTACGGACGAGGTATCCTGCACCTGTCGATACTGATAGAGACCATGCGGCGGGAAGGTTACGAACTTCAACTGGGGCAGCCGAAAGTAATTATTAAGAACATTAACGGTGTAGATCATGAACCCGTAGAAGCCCTCACCATTCATGTGCCCGAAAACTTTTCCGGCAGGGTGATCGACATGGTTACACAGCGGAAAGGTGAAATCGTAAGCATTCATACAAAAGGCGACAGGGTGCATATAGAATTTTCTATTCCTTCACGGGGAATTATCGGCCTCAGGAACAATGTGCTTACCGCTTCGGAGGGAGAAGCCATCATGGCGCACCGTTTTAAGGCTTTCGAACCCTGGAAAGGAGAAATACAGGGAAGACGGAACGGATCTCTGATAGCCATGGAAACGGGCACGGCCATTGCCTATTCAATCGACAAACTGCAGGACCGCGGCATATTTTTCATTCACCCGACTGAAGAGGTTTATGCCGGGCAGGTTATCGGGGAGCATACCCGGCCGGATGATATTACCATCAATGTGACGAAGACCAAGAAACTTACCAATATGCGTGCTGCAGGGTCTGATGAAAAGATCGTAATAGTTCCTGCAGTGAAATTTTCCCTGGAGGAGGCCATGGAATATATTGCCAAGGATGAATACCTGGAAGTGACCCCAAGGTCCCTTCGCCTCCGGAAAATTCTCCTGGACGAGAATGAAAGGAAGAGGGCATTAAAATAAAATTCCTTAAATTAAAATTAATTCTATCCCTAACTTTGCAATTCTTACTGAAACCTCATGGAACTCTTTGATAAAATCTTCAATTCCGGGAAGTTATTCCTGATTTCCGGGCCTTGTGTCATCGAAGATGATGCCACCATGATGAAGGCAGCCGAAACCCTGAAAGAGATTTCCACACGTCTCGATATTCCGGTAGTCTATAAATCATCCTTCATGAAGGATAACCGGAGCTCCGTGGAATACTACATGGGTCCCGGGATCTCCGACGGCCTGACATTGCTGGAAAAGATCAGGACGCAGTTCGACCTGCCGGT
>JBJKSY010000300.1:0-3995 GCA_046703645.1 Cyclobacteriaceae bacterium | reverse complement strand
AACGCCCAGGCGGCAACGGCAATTTCAGGCAATGCCGGCACGGGTAATTTAAATTCGGATTCCCTCCTTTTGATCGCCATATGGACAGTGATAGGAATTTCAATTCTGGTTTTGATCGTAACGATATATGCATTTTCGGCATTGAGAACTGTTATGTTTAATGAAAGCCAGGAAAGAGTAACCGCAATCACCGAAACAACCGGGTTAATTTCCGGTAAGGAAATTTCCGGAACTGACCGGAGTGGCTTTTATCTCCCTTCCTGGTTGAAATGGACTCTCTATGGGGGTGTTGGTATTGCCGCAGTATGGTTCCTTGCGTTTTATGTATTTCAGAATTCCCCGCAATCTTCAGGATCAAGGGATGCTGGTTTGATCGCGAATAATAAAAAAGAAGTGAAAACTGAAAAAGCGGCTGTGAAACTACCCATCAGTGAATCTACCGTTCAATTTACAAATGATCCGGCAGTTATCGACAGCGGCAAGATAATATTCATGCAAAATTGTGTTGCCTGTCATGGTCCGGACGGAGGAGGACTGGTAGGGCCCAACTTAACGGATAAATACTGGATCCATGGAGGAAGCATCAAGGACATTTTCAAGACAATAACCGATGGGGTTCCTGCCAAAGGAATGATAACCTGGGGACCGGTTCTCGGCCCGGAGAAGATCCGTGATGTAGCCTGTTATATACTGACCCTGCAGGGCACCAAACCTGCCAATCCGAAGGCGCCGCAGGGGGAACTATATGTTCCGGGTAAAAATGGATAAATTTAAATTTCGGAACCACCGCCCGGACGGAGATAGATTATAAGTCTTCAAGAATGCCAGTGCCCGGATACAAAAAAACTACCTGAACATCCATGACTGATAATTTGGATACAAGAATGCTCCACTTCTTTTTATCTGCGATTGAAAAGTATTCTTTCCGGACGGCATTACAATTCAAATCTATTTACCAGCCGGGGAACAGGTTCACCCCGAATTCCGGTTTATGTAAAGAAGGATCATGAATCAGGAAGGCAAGATAGGGTTCAATTATCAAAGCGCCGAACAGGTTTATGCGATATGACAGACCGGTTGTAAAATAAGGCACCCTTCGATCCGGGCTGGAGGATGAAAGATCCAGCGTTGGCTTTTGTTTCCGGTTCCATGCCATTCCTGCATCAAAAAAGGCAGCAAGCTCGGAAAATATTACATGGGATCTAAAGCAGGCAAGTCTTTTCGGCCCGGTAGCGGGAATCCTGAATTCCATATTCCCGACAAGGACATGACTTCCATAAATTCCTCCGATATTGAGAGGTGAAGTGCTGTCAGGTGAAAAAGACCGGTATTCGTTACCATGTGTTAAATTCGGGTAAGCGAAAGTCAGGGAATATAGAATATTGTTCCCGGCATCATTTCCAAACCGGGAATAGTCCAGCAGCCGGAAAGCCAGGGTAAATGGACGGATAAAAAAATATTTTCTGAAATCGGCAAAAAAAGTATAAAGATCCAGCTTGCCGAAATATTTTCCGAACCCGATCCGGTACCTGAATCCTACAGAAGGCGAGGCGAGGCCAAAGTAGGAATTGTCTTTTACAAAATCCAGGTTTACCATTTCAAGATTGTATCCTGCCGGTACGGGCAATTTCGTCTTACTGTGATTATTAAGGATATTCCCCTGGTATGTATAGATATTCCTGTCAATTCTGTAGGAATCATGGTAGAAATTGCCGCCGATTTCAAGACGGGAAGTCTGTGAAAATGGATAAAATCCAAATATCCCGATGTTTTCCTCAAATAAGCTGTAGGTATCGAGTGTATCACTTTCAAGCATGACCGTGTCCTGATTGACCGTGGAGGGGTAATATCCATAGGTCAACGTTGAATACCTGTATGGTATATGGGAACCCGTAACACCCCATCCCAACCGACCGGAATTATTTTCATAAGTGGCGAGGCCGGAGAAATCATAAACCTGACCATTCAGGGAAAGCCCGGTATAAAGCAGGTTATTGCCCAGCATATCACTGAACAGCAGGTTAGCGCCACCTGTGGCACCTATTCCCTGGTTGTAAACTCCATTATAAACACCGACGCCGCCCGTATTGCCGAAATAGTCAAGGGTAAGCTTTGCATTATAATTCCTGTCTTTAATCGAATCTGATGGAATGCCTGGGGAAGGATATTTCCCAGGAAAGAGGTTTCTGTTTACTATATTTTTATCTCCAACCGGAATAAATGGCAGGGTTTCAGCAGAAATGTTATTTTCTTCACTCCCGGCTTTCACTTCCCTGAAATCACGCAGCGAAGCCCAATATAGCTGGTAACGGTTATTATTGAAATATGTGTAAACTATCCTGTTTTTACCGGGTGCGATAGAAATTGCCGGAGAAAAGGGGCTGATTCCGGAAATCCCAGTAAAATAATCCGTAAGGCGGAATACCCGGTTGCTACCGGGATTAAACCGGTAAAGGTCTCTGAACCCGTCATGATCCGAAAGGAAATAAATCGATTTCCCGCCCGGTCCGAATACCGGGTTCAAATTTCCGGCCCTTTCGAATAAATTGTAGATTTTTACCTTGCCTGATTGCAGGTTGATGGAACCCAGGTTCATACCCTTTACTAAAGGGTTTCCACCTTTTACCGGTTCATCGGTAGCAAATACAAGGCTTTTACCATCCGGTGACCAGGATGGTTCAAACTCGGAGTACCCATCATGGGTCAGGGTAAACAGCTTGCCGGTCTTTAGGTTATAGAGGTACAGGTTGGTGAGGCCATCAACGAGTCCGCTGAATGCGATCAGGTTTCCGTCGGGTGCCCAGGCAGGATAATTGATTTCGGGTACACCAGGTATGGCCAGCTCGTCGATCCTGTTACCTCCTGTGGCGTCAAGGATAACCAGTTTGTTCCGGCCCCCGCTGGTTTCCACAATAGCCAGCCGGTCGCCGTGCGGTGACCAGGTAATTCCGGATTCGATGAAGTTTAAATCTTCCATATGGGAATTTGATAAGGAGGAATATAATTTTCTTACAACCTTCCCTGTGGTTATGTCAGCCAGGTACACATCTTCGGTAAAAATATCCCGGTCAGATACAAAGGCTACCAGGTTGCCTTTCGGGCTGAGCGCCGGAGCCACATTCATTCTTCCTGTATTCTTCCCGCTGATAAGTAATTTCCCAACAGGTCTGTCAATCGTGTCACGGCCGAGGTTCAGGTAATGCTTACGCAAGATTCTCTTCCAGACATCGGAGAGACTGTCGGTGCGCAAACCTGTGATCTTTTTTATTGCTTTGACGTACCCTGTTTTTGCTGTTTCCGTAAAAAGTTCTCCAATGATATTGTCCCCGTAGGATCCGCTGATGAAGGCCCAGAATGCCTGGCCGTAACGATATGGAAAATATTTATATCCTTTCATGAGATTTCTAATGGCAGGAATGTCATGATTTTTAACAGCATCCCTCATCCACATCGATGTATTAGGATCGACACTTCCCAGTGACAGGTACTCGGCCATTCCTTCGATCATCCAAACAGGAATATTGCTTAAACTATTGATCCCCCTGAGATTTTTACCGATGAGAAGCCGGTATTGGAAAGCATGAGCAAGCTCATGCCCAAGCACGTGGTTTGTCTCGGAATTTTCCGGTAATATGGGAATCACCACCCTTCTTTTAAGAGCCTCGGTCACGCCCTGGATTCCCACTCCGATCAGCCCGCCGACAGCATTTGTTTCCTCGAAATCTGAATGATTGGAATACAGAATGATCGGGTTGCGGGTTTTAAAAGTGTCACTGAATATTTCCTGATGCCAATGATACCATTGTTCTGCCATACGGGCCCAATGGTCAACAACACTGTCATTATTCAAATAATAATAAATATCGAAATGCGGGGTTTCCTTGATCCGGAATTGTACTCGGTTATAATGTACTTTATTCCTTCCGAACCCTTGTGCACTCAGGGGCTGATAGATGCAACACAGCAAAAGGATGGAAATTAATAAATGGGGTATT
>JBJKSY010000299.1:0-3490 GCA_046703645.1 Cyclobacteriaceae bacterium | reverse complement strand
AGGGCGCCTAACCCTGTTCCAAGGATTATTCCGAATCGTGGTTCAATCTTTGTTCCTGACTGAATAAAAGCAGCGGCTTCTTTAACTTTATCAAGCATGAGTAGTTATCATTTGAGATTGCACAAATTAAAGTAATAAATTTTATATTACGGATGGCCCGGGGTGTAATCCTGGCCCCGGTGCAATAAATACCCTGTTTTAGGGATAGAATGGGGATAGAGTTTTATTTTTGGTTTTTATTTTTAAATTTACCGGCGGAAAAATCGAACAAAGCCCATGAAATTTATTGTTACCTCCACGGCACTGCTGAAACAACTGCAAAACATTAACGGCGTGATCACTACCAACCCGGTAGTTCCTATTCTGGAAAACTTTCTCTTTGAGATATCGAAGGGTAAGCTGACCATCACCGCTTCCGACCTGCAGACCTCCATGATCACCCAGATGGAAGTTGAAGCAAAGGAAACCGGCAGTATCGCCGTACCGGCAAGGATACTTATAGATACGCTTAAAAATCTTCCGGAACAACCGGTCACTTTTTCCATCGATGAAGAAACCTACAGCATTGAAATAAGTTCCGATAACGGCCGGTATAAGCTTGCAGGCGAGAATGCAACTGATTTCCCGAAGGTACCCTCAGTCACAGAAGGATTTGCCGTGAATCTTTCGGCAAATATTCTTCATTCCGCCATTACCCATACCATCTTCGCTACCAGCAACGATGAACTGAGGCCGGCTATGACCGGGGTATTTCTCCAGATCAACAGCAAGAATACTACCTTCGTTGCCACCGACGGACACAGGTTGATCCGTTACCGGAGGTCTGACGTATCGTCTGATACCAAGAATTCCATCATTATTCCCAGGAAAGCCCTCAATCTTCTGAAGAATGTAATTCCCATGGAAAGCTCGAATGTGGCTATCGAATTCAATGTATCAAATGCATTTTTCCATTTCGAAAATATACAGATGATCTGCCGGCTCATCGATGAACGTTACCCTGATTATGAGAACGTGATTCCCAAGGATAATGACAATATTATGACCATCGACCGGCAGGAATTCCTGAGCTCATTGAAACGTATCGCCATTTATGCCAACAGGACTACCAACCAGGTCAGGCTGAAGATAGCCGGAAGCGAATTGAATATTTCCGCAGAGGACCTTGATTTTTCCAATGAGGCAAACGAAAGGCTTAGCTGCGAGCACGAAGGTGAAGATATCGTCATCGGGTTCAATGCCAGGTTCCTGATCGAAATGCTTTCCAACCTGGAGTGCAAGGAGATCATGTTCAGGCTCTCCGAACCCAACAAGGCCGGACTTCTTATCCCCAAGGATGCCGAAGACCAGGAAGATCTCCTGATGCTTGTAATGCCCGTAATGCTTAACAATTACGTATAACCGGGAAGAATCGTCATAATCATAAAACACTTGCCGACCCTTGAATAACAGGAGCTTCTTTTATTATGTAAGGAAGGTCATCTTTTATATCGTTCTCTGGACGATCCTTTGCTTTTTCCTTATCCTGGTAAGGTATTATGGCCACGATGAATATCTCCAGGTGAATCCGGAATATTATACGTCCGGAATAATCCTTACCCTTACCATCGGGCTGCTCAGCGGAATCATGTATTCAATTCTTGATATCTTCTACCCCCAGAACCTGACAAGAAAAAAATCATTCGGGTTCACTGTTTTTATCAAGAGCTTTTTCTTCCTGGTATTTTTCATCATAATCAGCGTCATCGCCAGGATGCAGAACCAGGCGATGCAGGGTCAGGATATGAGCGGTCTTACGGATACCCTGATATCCATATTTACCAAGAACGGGAAGAACACCCTTATCATCTTTATTTATACTTCAGGGTTTGCCATTTTTCTCAATTTCATGCAGCAGATCGACAGGAAATACGGACCGGGGATCCTGTTCAAGGTATTTATGGGTTATTATCACAAACCCCGGGAGGAGTACAAGTTATTTATGTTCCTGGATGTTAAATCCTCAACTGCCATTGCTGAAAAGCTCGGGCATTTGAAGTACAGTGAACTCATGCAGGATTTTTTCTACGATCTGAGCGATCATGCTTATAATTACTATTCCTGGATTTACCAGTATGTCGGGGACGAGGCGGTAATCACCTGGGATGTCAAGGATCATAAAAGCATTGCTTTGTGCCTGAAATTATTTTTCAAGATAAAGGATGTGATCAGCAAAAGAAGTACCTATTATATGCGAAAATACGGGGTAGTGCCTTCATTCAGAGCCGGAATACATATGGGATTGGTCACGGTAGCTGAGGTCGGAAAATTCAAACGCGAAATCGCCTACCATGGCGGAACTATCAACCTGGCTTCCCGTATCCAGCATAAATCGAAAATTCTCGATAAGGATGTCCTTATATCGGAAGATGTCTATAAACTGATAGAGGAGACAAACCTGAAGGACCACTATCGTTTTGATTACCTTGGATTGTTCTCGATTATAGGCAAAAAGGATCCGATCGGCCTGATCTCTGTTGAAAAAAAATAGAGTTTTAATTTATTCGGTAAGACGGGTGATTTTAGCCCCCAGATTTTTCAATCGCAGATCAATATTCTGATACCCCCGGTCTATTTGTTCCACATTAGAAATAATGCTTTCACCTTCGGCCGACAAGGCTGCAATAAGCAGGGCGACACCCGCCCTTATATCCGGAGATGACATTTTAATTCCCCTCAACTGAAATTTCCTGTCAAGGCCGATCACGGTAGCCCTGTGAGGGTCACAGAGAATGATCTGTGCGCCCATATCGATAAGCTTATCGACAAAAAATAACCTGCTCTCAAACATCTTCTGGTGTATAAGGACTGTCCCTTTTGCCTGGGTAGAGACAACCAGGGCAATACTGAGCAGGTCAGGAGAAAAACCCGGCCAGATGGCATCTGCTATGGTCATGATGGAACCGTCGATAAAGGTCTCGATCTCATAATGGTCCTGGGCCGGTATAAGAATGTCATCGCCTGTTATCCGGAATTGTATTCCGAGTCTCTTATATACATCGGGAATTATGCCCAGGTTCCCCACCGAAGCGTCCTTTATGGTTATCTCCGACCTGGTCATAGCCGCCAGTCCGATAAAGCTGCCAACTTCGATCATATCCGGCAGAAGGGTATGGTCGGTGCCACCAAGTTCTTCTACTCCTTCAATGGTCAGGAGGTTGGATCCGATGCCGGAAATTCTGGCGCCCATACGGTTCAGCATATTACATAGCTGTTGAATATAAGGTTCGCAGGCGGCGTGGTAGATGGTAGTCGTACCTGAAGATAGTACAGCAGCCATTATAATATTGGCAGTGCCGGTGATAGAGGCTTCATCAAGAAGCATGTAGGCGCCTTTCAATTCCTTTGCCTGTATTCTGAATAACCGGCCGGAGTGGTCAAATTCGAAGGAAGCTCCCAGTTTCTGGAATCCCAGGAAGTGAGTGTCAAGCCTTCTTCGTCCGATTTTATC
>JBJKSY010000298.1:0-2047 GCA_046703645.1 Cyclobacteriaceae bacterium | reverse complement strand
AATAGATTTAGCTAATCATGTATTTAACCAAGGAGAAAAAACAGGAATTATTCGGAAATCATGGTCGGTTAAAGTCTGAAAAAGACACAGGTTCTCCGGAGTCGCAGATTTCTTTATTTACATTCCGAATCAATCATTTAACCCAGCATCTCAAGAGTAACGATAAGGACTTCTCTTCAAGATTAGGGTTGTTAAAGCTTGTGGGTAAAAGAAAACGACTATTGAATTACCTCTACAAAACCGACATCGAAAGGTACAGGCAAGTTATAAACGAGCTGAATTTGAGAAAGTAAAACCAGGGGGGTATGAATACCCCTCTTTTTATAATTTGCCGGTCCTGACAATCCATTATATTAAAATTTATTGATTTTATGCTTCCAAAAGTATTTCAAAAAACCATTGCCCTTAAGGATGGCCGGACCATTATTATCGAAACCGGTAAACTCGCCCGCCAGGCTCACGGATCTGCCCTGATCAGAATGGGCAATACGATGCTTCTTGCCACCGCTGTTTCCAGCTATGAACCCAGGGAAGGCGCTGATTTTCTTCCCCTGTCCGTTGATTACCAGGAAAAATTCGCTTCGGCCGGAAGGATCCCGGGAGGATTTCTGAAAAGAGAAGGTAAATTGTCCGATCATGAAGTGCTGGTATCCCGCCTTGTGGATCGTGCCATTCGTCCGTTATTTCCCGACGACTATCACTATGAAACCCAGATCAACATTTTCTTGATATCCTATGACGAAACCGTGCTGCCTGATGCTCTTGCAGCTCTTGCCGCATCTTCCGCTCTTTCGGTATCCGATATTCCTTTCGGAGGCCCGATTTCCGAGGTGAGGGTGGTAAAGATAAACGGTGAACTTCAGATCAATCCGAATATTAATGTGACACACGATGCCGAACTTGACCTGATCGTAGGAGCGACTCACGATAACATACTGATGGTCGAAGGTGAAATGAAAGAAATTTCGGAGGAGGAAATGATTGAAGCGATCAATTTTGCTCATGAAGCCATCAGGGAACAATGCAATATTCAAAAAGAGCTTGAAGCCGAAGTCGGTAAAACGGTAAAACGGGAATATACAGGTGACCCGCAGAATGAAGAATTGCTCCGGGAACTTAAAAAGCAATTCTACGATAAGATCTATGAAGTTGCCGGTAAAGGTTATAAATCCAAAACCGAACGTAAGGCCGCACTTGACAAGATATTCGAAGAGTACGTAGACACTCTGCCGGAAGAACCGGAACCTGACATGGCCATGATCAAAAGATATCATCATGATATTGAAAAGGAAGCTGTCAGGAATTTCATGCTGAACGAAAGAAAACGTCTCGATGGGAGGGAATTCACTGAAATCAGGCCTATCTGGTGTGAGGTCGATTACCTTCCTACTACCCATGGTTCTTCGATTTTTACTCGCGGTGAAACTCAATCGCTGAGCACCATTACCCTGGGCACCAAACTCGATGAACAACTGATCGATGGAGTGCTGGTGGAAGGATCAAATAAATTCTACCTTCATTATAATTTCCCCGGATTTTCAACCGGTGAAGTTAAACCCAACAGGGCTCCCGGAAGACGTGAAATCGGGCATGGAAACCTGGCCCTTCGTGCTTTAAAAGCCGTAATGCCCGATGAGAAAGATAACCCTTATACAGTCAGGATCGTTTCCGACATTCTTGAATCCAACGGTTCTTCAAGTATGGCAACAGTATGTGCAGGAACACTTGCACTTATGGATGCCGGTATCAAGATAAAGGCTCCTGTGTCGGGGATTGCCATGGGCCTGATCAAGGAAAAAGATTCGGACCGGTATGCCATTCTGTCGGATATACTCGGTGATGAAGATCACCTGGGAGATATGGACTTCAAAGTGACGGGAACTTCAAAAGGAATTACGGCCTGCCAGATGGATATTAAGATCGACGGTTTATCCAGCGAACTCATGAGGGAAGCGCTGGACCAGGCGAAAAAGGGCAGGGAACATATTCTCAACGAAATTCTTAAAACCATTCCTGAACCCAGGGCCGAGTACAAACCCAATGCCCC
>JBJKSY010000297.1:0-1573 GCA_046703645.1 Cyclobacteriaceae bacterium | reverse complement strand
GAATATATAAAGTATCAGGGCTTAGATTAAAATTCGAATCTAATTATTGTTGGTTCTTTTCATTATCGCTGGTTGCCAGAATAAGAACGAAAATCTTATGGAAGAAAAATTCCAGGCTGCATTTTTCGTGGAAGTCTGTTTCGCCAGCCAGATTTTGCGAAGCGGTAACGCCTTTATCAATGTCAGCAGGAGCCTGAAAGGTTCCATCAGCGGCTTTTAAATTATATGTCATTCCCCTTTCACCATTTGGATTAAAAATATACGTTTACACCTGGGAAACCGGATTTGACTATCGACGATAAATATGATCCTTGATAAATGAAGCCTGTTAGTATAATAATTTTATTATTGTGCGTATCGTTTCCCCCGAAAGCCCAGAAATATATCACGAGTACAGGATCCATCGAATTATACGGGGAAACCCCTTTTGAAAATATCAAAGCGGACAATAACCAGGTAGAAAGTTCTCTGAACCCGAATACCGGTGAAATTGAATTTCATGCATTAATGAAATCCTTTCATTTTAAAAAGCAGGCTATGGAAGATGCGTTCAATAAGGATATTGTCGAATCGGACAAGTACCCGCAATCTACATTTAAAGGCAGGATAATGAATTTCGGTGCTATTCATTTAAATAAGGATGGCAATTACCCGGTCACGGTTACCGGTAACCTTTTCATGCATAATGTAACAAGAACTGTAAGTCACCCGGGAATGCTGATTGTCGTCTATGGCCATCTCAGCGCAAGATCCGATTTCAAGATTAAGCCTGAAGATTTCAATATTACAGTCCCCACATTTTTCGGGAAAAAGCTGGTGAATGAAATAAATGTGAAGATCAATATGAGCTATACATCGATGTAGGAATAACTCGTCGGGGTGCCGCAATTGAACTTTATTTGATTTTTCATTGAGCAAATCAATGATCTTTTCCAGACTGGCAATTAATTGACTTACAGGTCATAATTCGCAACTGATTTAACTCTTGTATATAAAAGATCCGGTAATTATTAGTATCTTTTATTTTTAAAAAAGGCCATGAAAGTTATTTTCCTCGGTACATCCTTCTTCCTGTTAAGCCTTATGACGGCTTGTTCGCAACAGATACCTTTTGAACTGCGTGCAGAAAGGCTTGGATTGGAGTTTGTTAAAGATGTAAACCTTGCGGGCGGACCTACAAGGTTCGATTATCAAAGCATAGACGTTACCCAAAGGAGACTTTATATTGCTCATATGGGATCGGATATGGTTACGGTCTATGATATTGATTCAGGGAAGGTTATAAAAAACATCGAAGGCATATCCAATGTTCATGGCGTGATTGCCGTTCCGGAATTGCATCGCGTTTATGCTTCCGCCACCGGAAAAGATGAAGTAGCGGTAATCGACGAGGGATCGCTTAAGGTCATCGCAAATGTTCCGGCAGGAGATTACCCTGACGGCCTGGCGTATGCACCGGTTCAGAAAAGAGTATTTGTTTCCGATGAGCATGGGAGAACTGTGACAGTGATTGATGCAAACGATAATAAATTATTGAAAAAAATTGAAATTGGCGGCGAGGTAGGCAATACTC
>JBJKSY010000296.1:0-3813 GCA_046703645.1 Cyclobacteriaceae bacterium | reverse complement strand
CTGTCTATATACCGGTAACTGAAATGAAGCTTTATTCCTCCGAAGGGACCATGTTCATTATCAGGCAGTTCCTTAAGAACGGTGTTATTGAATATATTCCATCCGAAAACGGATCCGGAAATGCCGGAAATGTGCTCTATGTAAAAATAAAAGCGGATGGCACTGTACGTGTAATACCTCTGGTAGAACAAAAGCCTGTTGCCCTGCATTTTCAGAACATGGACATGACCCTGTGGGCCGGCCCGAAACTACGGATCCTGCCTTTTTCATTGACGCTGCATAAATTTATTTTAACCCGCTACCCGGGATCCAACAGTCCTTCATCGTTTACAAGCGATATCATATTGAACGATTCGGCAAAGAATATTCATATGCCTTATAAAATATTTATGAACAATGTGCTCAAATACAAAGGTTACCGGTTTTATCAGTCGTCGTATGATACCGATGAAATGGGCACAATCCTGTCTGTAAACCACGACCGGTGGGGCACGATTATAACCTATATCGGATATTTCCTGCTGTTTTATACCATGTTTGCCTCACTTTTTATAAAGAACACCCGGTTTGCCAGGCTCACAAGGCTTATCAACGAAGTTCACAGGGAACGTAAAAAACTCCTGACAGGGATTGCTTTGATACTGCTCTCCTTTGCTGCAGTAAAACCTGCTTCCGCCCAGGCATTGAACAGAGACATAGTCATCAACAAGAAAGAAGCCGCGGCTTTCGGCAAATTACTGATACAGAACAATGACGGCAGAATTATTCCGATAAATACTATTGCCGAACAGATCCTGATCAAAATATACAAGAAAGATCATTATAAGGGACTTGATGCCAACCAGGTGTTTATGGGTATGGGCATATTTACCAAGGGATGGCAGCAACAACCGATGATCAAGATCGGCGATAAGACCATCAGTGACAAGCTGGGAATATCCGGGGATTATGCTACCTATAATGATTTTTTTGACAGCCAGGAAAATTACAAACTTCAGGATGAGGTGAATCAGATCTACCAGAAACCTCCTGCCACAAGAACGGCCACGGAAAGGGACATCCTGGCGGTTGACGAAAGGGTGAATGTCTGTCACATGGCTTACAGCGGTGAGATGCTGAAGCTTTACCCGGTCCCCGGAAGCATGAATAACCAATGGATCGCTATCGGGGGATATGGCCAACGCCTGAAATATGTGGATACTCTTTTTGAACAAGGGGATTTTTACAAATATGTCGCCGCAATTCGCGACGGTGTACGCACACATGATTTCTCCAGGGCAAATGAAATCCTTGGCAAGATCCGTGAACTCCAGCATAAATACGGAGGAAATATTTTACCTTCCGATTTCAAGGTGAATCTTGAATTATTCTATAACAGGGTCAATATATTTAAAAATTTGTTTCCCATATACCTGACTCTGGGCATGGTTTTACTGGCTGTTTTCCTTCTTCAGCTATTCAGGCCTTCGATCGAACTTAACTGGCTTAATAAAATACTATACTATATCCTGCTGGTTTGTTTTACCCTTCACACTCTGGGACTTATCATGCGCTGGATCATTGCCGAGCATGCACCCTGGAGCAACGGCTATGAATCGATGATCTACATTGCATGGGCAATTGTGGTGGCCGGCTTGTTATTCAAGAATAAATCATTCATTACACTTGCACTGACATCGATCCTTGCAGGAATAACCCTTCTCACCGCACATATGAGCTGGCTTAACCCGGAGATCACCAACCTGGTACCGGTACTGAAGTCCTATTGGCTGACAATTCACGTCGCAACCATAACCGCCAGCTATGGCTTCCTGGGCATGGGATGCATGATGGGTATACTGAATCTGATTCTGATGATCTTCCGGACAAGAAAAAATATCGGGCGACTTGAACTGACCATCAATGAAACAAGTTATATCATCGAAATGGCACTTACAGTAGGACTGGTACTTCTTACTATTGGCACTTTCCTCGGGGGGATCTGGGCCAATGAATCATGGGGCAGGTACTGGGGTTGGGATCCCAAAGAGACATGGTCATTGGTAACGATTATCGTCTATTCATTCATTCTTCATATGAGCCAGATCCCTTCGCTCAAGACAAAGTTTACCCTCAACTTTTTCTCGGTGATCGGGTTTGCCTCGGTACTTATGACCTACTTTGGCGTTAATTATTTCCTTGTCGGCTTGCATTCGTATGCGGAAGGAAATGCAGTCAAAGTGCCGGCATCCGTCAACTATGCCACGGCGATCGTGATCCTCCTGGGAATCTTCGCTGCGGCCAGTGAATACAGGTTCATGGATTACAAGGAACATGCATTGAAAGAAGATACGACCGATGATCAATCATAATTGGTTATAAAACCTTTCACTTTATTTTTATAAACTGCACCAGGAAAGTCCTGCTGGTATTAACAGCTTTCCATTGGGTGTGATTAATGTCAATTTAATTGTGATTTTTTTCAGCCGGCATTTGATATAATATTCCTTTATCGCGGAAAAATACATTTTTGATAAGTCATTATATCATGGCGCTTCGATTGGTATACCCATACCTGGATACTAATTTTATGCGGTTTTTGAAGGCATTTTTATGCCAGCCCGGTTGAATCAAACATTGAAATTTTTTTTAAAAAAACAGTTTTATAAAACTTTTAAACTATGAGAAAACATAATCTATTAAATTATTTTTCATTGGCACTGGCTGGGATTGCTTTTGCATTTATGGCAGGGTGTCAGGGACCGGCAGGACCGGCGGGACCGGCAGGACCGGCAGGACCGGCAGGTGCAACAGGAGCAACAGGTTCTGACGGAACTCCCGGTGTTGCAGGGAACATGGTCTGTGTAACGTGTCATAATTTAACCACGAAAGATTCTGTGACAATGCAGTATGACAGGTCGGTACATGGAACTTCCCAGATAGTAGCTGGCAAACCGTTATATATGTATGCCGGACAGGGAGATTCCAGGAAATCCTGCGCTATCTGCCATACAGACGAAGGTTTCAGGGAAAGGATTTATACCGGTCTTGATACGATCGCTTCAGGCCTGATGGTTCCCGAAAGGATTCAGTGCCAGACCTGCCACGATTTCCACCAGACTCTCGACCAGGTTAATGAAGGTCCGGATTATGCTTTAAGGACTTCCGATCCCGTTTCCCTGATCATGTATAATCATGATAAAACCATTGATCTTAAGAATGAATCAAATCTTTGTGTGAACTGCCACCAGCCCAGAACGGCTCCCCCGTCAGGCAATCCTACTGACAGCATAATGCAAGATGATGGACATTACGGTGCTCATCACGGCCCGCAGGGAACGATCCTGGATGGTATCGGCGGTTATGAAATTGCCGGGGTTATGCCTTATCCGACTCCTGAATCAACCACCCACTTTAAGAAAGCTACCTGTGTGGTTTGTCATATGTATGGAGATACGATCAATACTCATTCGCATACATTCGAGCCGAGCCTGGCAGCCTGCAACACCTGTCATGATAATCTGACTGATTTTGACTTCAATGGCGTTCAGACGACAACCGCCAATGAACTTGCAAATTTGAAGGGCAAGTTAATTACGGCTGGATTACTTAATGCAAATGGAGGTATTGTTACCGGAAAAAAATGGACAGTTAAACAGGTTGGTGCCCTCTATAATTATGAGCTTATCAGCGATGACAGGAGCATGGGGGTTCACAATCCTAAATATATTGAAGCGTTGCTGGTCAATTCAGCAGCGGTCTTTCCCTGATAACTAATATCAATCATGGCTGTTTAGAGGTTGCTGCCGTCAGGTGGCAACCTCTTCTTTTTTA
>JBJKSY010000295.1:0-10311 GCA_046703645.1 Cyclobacteriaceae bacterium | reverse complement strand
TCATTGTATTAATTTTAAGTTAGTAATGGTTCAGTTAAAAAAAAGAACATTGCTTTACGACAATGTTCTGAGTTATTATTTATATGATCTCAGTTACTTTATTCAAATTCCTTCTCTGATTCCTCCGAATCACCATTATAATTACCGGCAACTTCAGCTTCCTCATTCACTTCTTCATCGGATTCATCCATTCTGCGCTTGGTGTCCTCTTCTTCCTGAAGTTTCTGATCTTCCTTGTCCTTCTTCCTTTCCATCAGGCCTTCCTCGATCACGGCGGCAAAGTATCTTACAACGATCTCAATGGATTTGAAGGCATCGTCGTTCGCAGGTATGGGATATTCAGCCACGTTGGGATCCGAGTTGGTATCCACCATGGCAAAGATCGGTATATTCAGTTTCTGAGCTTCCTTAACGGCAATATGTTCTTTTTTCACGTCAACCACGAAAATCGCTTAAGGATGCCTTGTAAGGTCGGCGATACCGCCAAGCAGTTTTTGAAGTTTTTCCTTTTCCCTGCCGATCATCAACTTTTCCCTTTTGGCAAGGTTCTGGTAGGTCTCATCCTTCATTTGCTTTTCGATGGCGGCAAGTTTTTTAAGGGATTTCCTGATCGTGGAAAAATTGGTCAGCATACCGCCCAGCCAGCGTTCTGTAACATAGGGCATTTTCAGGCGCTTAGCTTCTTCTTCGACGATGGATTTGGCCTGTTTCTTGGTAGCAACGAACAGCACTTTCCTTCCGCTTCTTACTACGGCTTTTACGGCTGCCGATGCATCTTCAAGGCAGGCCAGTGTCTTATGAAGGTCGATAATGTGGATCCCGTTTTTCTCCATGAAAATAAAAGGAGCCATACGGGGGTCCCATTTCCTGGATAAATGTCCGAAATGGACACCAGCTTCCAACAAGTCTTTATAGGTTAGCTTCTCCATTAATGGTTTTTAAAGGTTATTTAAATTAAATATTGTTTAACGTTTACTGAACTGGAATCTTCTTCTTGCTTTGCGTTTCCCGTATTTCTTTCTTTCCACCATCCGGGAATCGCGGGTAAGGTATCCTGCTTTTTTCAGGGGATCCCTGTATTCCGGGTTCACGCGGCACAGGATCCTTGCCAGTCCCAGCCTGATAGCTTCAGCCTGACCTTTGAATCCGCCGCCATGAACATTCACTTTAATATTATATGATTCGTCGTAATTGACCGTATTCAAAGGCTGTTTGATGATGATCTGGAAAATTTCAGAAGGAAAATAATCTGCCAGCTCGTGGTCGTTTACCTTGAACTGACCGTTGCCCTGGGAAAAATATACCCTGGCCACCGATGTTTTTCTCCTCCCTAATGCATTAATGACTTCCATTCAATATTTCATTTAATTTTTAATTCCACAGGATTTTGAGAACTGTGCGGATGTTCAGCTCCTGCATATACATGAAGGTTCTTGAACATTTGTTTCCCGAGACGGGTCTTGGGTAACATACCCTTGATCGCCATTTCCACCACCTTTGTGTTGGACTTCTGCTGTACCTGTTTGGGGGTCAGTATTCTCTGGCCACCCGGATAACCTGAATAGGATTTATAGGTTTTCTGGTCCCATTTCTTGCCGGTCATCCTGATTTTTTCAGCATTGATAACAATAACATTATCACCGCAATTGACATTGGGCGTATAACCCGCCTTATGTTTGCCACGGATAACGGCAGCCACCTGGCTTGCAAATCTTCCAAGGGTGGCTGAGCTTGCATCAGCTACATACCAACCATGCGAAGCATCCTCCGTTCTTACGTATTTGGTTTTATAGGATAAAGTGTTCAAAATAGAATCTCTTTATAAATACAGTTTTCCGCAAATGAGGCACAAAATTAGGTCATCGCGATATAAAAACAAAATATAGCCGGTTTATAATTTTGTCATTTCGAAAATCCAATTTAGCAGGAAATTACTAACTTGATCTGACAATTACCTGATGGGGAAATCCCTCATTTTTTAAATTATAAAATCATGAAAATCACTAAAGATGAAGCTCTGAATTATCATTCACAGGGCAGAAAAGGGAAAATAGAAGTAAATCCTTCACAATCGTGCACAACACAGCGTGACCTGGCTCTTGCTTATACACCGGGGGTGGCCATACCCTGCAACGTGATCCACGACCAGCCTGATACCGTATTTGAATATACCGCAAAAGGAAATCTTGTAGGTGTAGTATCCAACGGAACGGCAGTTCTGGGCCTGGGAAATATCGGCCCCCTGGCAGGCAAGCCTGTAATGGAAGGAAAAGGTGTCCTTTTCAAACGATTTGCGGATATCGATGTTTTCGACCTTGAAATCAATGCCGGCGACCCGGAAGATGTGATCAGATTTTGCCGGATGGTGGAACCCACCCTCGGCGGGATCAACCTCGAGGATATAAAGGCGCCGGAATGTTTTTATATTGAAGAAACCCTGAAAAAGGAGCTGTCCATCCCTGTATTCCACGATGACCAGCATGGAACGGCCATCATTTCAGGTGCCGCCCTGCTGAATGCCCTGGAAGTGACCGGAAAAAAGATCGATAAGGTCAAAGTAGTATGTAACGGGGCCGGCGCCTCGGGAATTTCCTGTGCCAGGTATTATGTGAAACTGGGGGTAAAAAAGGAAAACCTGATATTATGCGACAGTCATGGGGTTATTTATAAAGGCCGTGAGGAAGGCATGAACAAGTTCAAGGAAGAATTTGTAGCAGACACCAAAGCGCGGACCCTTGCCGATGCCATAAAAGGAGCAGATATCTTTGTAGGCCTTTCAACGAAAGGTGTCGTTTCAAAGGAGATGGTCAAATCCATGGCAAAAAATCCTATCGTATTTGCCCTGGCCAACCCCGATCCGGAAATATCCTATGAAGACGCCCGTGAGGCCCGCGCTGATGTGCTGATCGCAACCGGGCGGTCCGACTATCCCAACCAGATCAACAATGTTCTTGGTTTTCCATTCATTTTCCGCGGGGCTTTGGATGTAGGAGCAACTGCCATAAATGAAGAAATGAAACTGGCAGCTACGCGGGCCCTCTCCCAGCTTACAAAGGAAGATGTGCCGGATTCTGTGATCAAAGCCTATGGCAATGTGCCGATCATTTTCGGACATGACTATATCATTCCCAAGCCTTTCGATCCCCGCGTTCTCTTGTGGGTAGCCCCTGCTGTGGCTAAAGCGGCTATCGAGACCGGGGTTGCCAGGTATAAAATTGATCTCAATAATTACCGCGATCAACTGGAAGCAAAACAGGGCCGGTCGAAGGAGATCATGAGGATGGTGATCAACAGGGCAAAAATTTCTCCCAGGAAGATCGTCTTCCCGGAAGGTGAAGAAGACAAGATCATCCGTGCAGCCCAGATCATCCTGGATGAAGGCATTGCAACTCCCATCCTTCTCGGCAATCCTGCGGTGATCGAGGAACGCAGGAATTATCTGCATCTTGATCTTGAAGGGATTCAAATCGTCGACCCGGATAATTCCCCGAAACTCCATGACTATACCCTGGAATTCTATAATCTACGGAAAAGAAAAGGGGTCGCCATGGTGGAGGCTATGAAACTGATGAAGAACCGCAATTACTTCGGGGCAATGATGGTTCACTCCAACGATGCGGACGGCATGGTATCCGGTTTGACGGCCCACTATCCCGAAACCCTGCGGCCTGCCCTGCAGATCATCCAGGTGAAACCGAACCAGATGCGGGTTTCCGGCCTTTATATTATGCTTACCCAGAGTGATGTTTTCTTTTTTGCGGATACTACTGTCAACAAGAATCCATCCGCTGAAGAGCTTGCCGAGATCGCCGTCAGCACTTCGCAGGTGGCGTTGCGCTTTGGTATCGAACCCAGGATTGCCATGCTATCCTATTCGAACTTCGGAAGTAATGCCGATGAGATCTCCATCAAGGTCCAGAAAGCGGTGGAGATCCTTCACAGGAACCACCCGGAACTGATCGTAGACGGAGAAATGCAGGCAAATACCGCCCTCGTCCCCCAGATCCTGGAAAGCACTTACCCGTTCAGCAAGCTGAAGGGGAAAGCCAATGTGCTCATCTTCCCCACACTCGAAGCAGGCAATATCGCCTACAAGCTGGTAGAACATATAAATCACACGGAAGCTATCGGCCCCATTCTGATGGGACTCAGCAAGCCGGTCCATGTGCTGCAACGTGGTGATGAGGTGAACGATATCGTAAATATGGCCGCCATTGCTGTCATGGATGCACAGGAAGTTAAAAAATAAAACCCGGCATTACGCAGGCACATTACGGACCACATATTTTAATAACAATGCCCGGAAATCCCGGGTATTGTTATTTTAAGGAATTCGTATTTTAAGAGAAGCATTGTAATTTGAAGATGGAAAATTTAGCCCGTATACCCGTATGGTCTTAACTTTGAAAATTAACTGAAAAAAATAACCTTAAAAAAAGATCATGAAAGCAGCATTTATAGGATTAGGGATCATGGGATCAAGGATGGCAGGTAATCTTCTCAGGAACGGCATAGAACTCACAGTTTTTAACCGTTCGCAGGAGGCCGCCGATGCACTGGTGAATTCCGGAGCTGTAAAAGCCGGTTCATTGGCTGAAGCAGTCAGCGAAAAAGATTATGTTTTTACAATGCTTTCGGATCCTGAGGCGGTTCGTTCCATAATGCTGGGAACGGATGGCGGGTTAAGGCATATGAAAAAAGGCGCCCTCTGGGTCGATTGTTCCACCGTAAATCCTTCCTTCACCTTAGAATGCCTTTCAGCCTCTGCTCATTCGGGAATCAGGTTCATGGATGCCCCGGTCTCAGGCACAAAGCCCCAGGCTGAAAACGGGGAGCTTGTTTTTTTTGTCGGGGGAGATACTTCCTTGGTAAAAGAAGTTGAGCCTTTACTGAATTATATGGGAAACAAGATCCTTCACCTGGGAAATACAGGCCGCGGAACTTCATTCAAGATGCTGGTGAATTCCATGCTTGCGCAATCCATGCTTATCTTCTCCGAGACCATGAACCTGGGTGAGAAAATGGGGTTTGAGAAAGAGTTTCTTCTGAAAACTCTGCCGGTACTTGCCGTCAGCCCTCCCTTTCTGAAACCCAAGGCTGAAAGGATCAGTGCAGGAAATTATGAGACTCAGTTTCCTCTTCTGCATATGCATAAGGATCTTCGACTTGTAAACGAAACTGCCGCTGAAGCAGGGGTGAGCCTTCCTATGGCGCAACTTGCGATGGATACCTACAAGGAAGCCATAGCCTCCGGGCTTGGAAATGAAGATTTTTCTGCTATTTATAAATATATAACACGTTCTCCGGGCAGGTGATACCGGCAGGGTGGATTTATAATTCAATGAAGTGTATATTTATTTGAAATAACGCCGGAGATTTTTTTAATCCGGATATAATATATTCATTTAACACTTTAAATAATTTCTCATGAAAGCAAAAGGCTACGCTGCACAAACTCCTCAATCCGACCTGGCTCCCTGGAATTTCGAAAGACGTGAACCGGGTCCCCACGATGTTCAGATAGATATTGCCTACTGCGGTGTTTGTCATTCCGATCTTCACCAGATCCGGAATGAGTGGTTCGAAGGGATCTTTCCCATGGTCCCGGGTCACGAGATCGTAGGGAAGGTTGTCACTACAGGAAGCCATGTGAAAAATTTCAGGCCCGGGGATCTTGCAGCCGTGGGAGTCATGGTAAATTCCTGCCGTACCTGTGAAAATTGCAGATCAGGGATGGAGCAATACTGCACTCATGGCAGTGTGATGACCTATAACGGTAAAGATTATGACGGAAGCCCTACCTATGGAGGGTATTCGAATAAGATTGTCGTAAATGAGGATTTTGTTTTCCATGTATCTGAAAAACTTAATCTGGCCGCGGTGGCGCCGCTGTTGTGCGCAGGCATTACTACTTATTCTCCCCTGCGGCACTGGAAGGTTGGTAAAGGCGACAGGCTGGCAGTCATGGGCCTTGGCGGTCTGGGCCATATGGGCGTCAAATGGGGTGCCGCTTTCGGGGCGGAAGTAACGGTATTGAGCACCTCCCCTTCCAAGAAAGAGGCTGCTGAAAAACTGGGCGCTCATGATTTTATTTTGACTTCCGATGACAGCCAGGCAGAGAAAGTTAAAGGACATTTCGATTTTATACTTGATACGGTGTCGGCCCCTCATGATTTCAACAAATATCTTTCCATGCTGCGGACCAATGGTACCCTGATCTGTGTCGGTCTGCCCTCGGTACCTGCCGAGATATCCGCCTTCAGCCTGATCGACGGAAGAAAAAGTGTGGGAGGATCCTCCATCGGCGGGCTGCAGGAAACCCGTGAAATGCTGGACTTCTGTGCAGAAAAAAATATTGCCTCCGACATCGAACTCATCGACATGAAATACATCAATTCCGCCTACAAGCGGATGCTGAAAGGCGATGTGAAATACCGCTTTGTCATCGACATGAGCACTCTTTAATTGCAATTGAACTATTATGCACCCAAATGATAATGTATCCATGAAAAGGATTTCAGCCTTTATTCTTGCCGCATGCCTGGCTACGGGTTCCTTTGCAGGAACCGGTATTAACACTGCCGAAGGATCAGCACAGAACTTTTACAATGTCAGATCTTTCGGGGCCGCAGGAAACGGTATTGAAAATGATACTCATGCCATCAATGATGCCATCAGGGCTGCCTCCGAAAAAGGCGGCGGGACAGTGTATTTCCCGGCCGGCAATTATCTTTCAGGTTCCATACACCTTGCAAACAATATTTGCCTGTTCATTGACCAGGGAGCAACTATCATTGCCGCGCCGGTTTCCAGGGAAAACGGTTATGATAATGCTGAGACCGGTACGACAAACGGTTACCAGGATTACGGGCATTCGCACTGGCACAACAGCCTCATCTGGGGCGACAGTCTTCATGATGTAAGTATAATAGGTACGGGGACAATATACGGTAAAGGATTGTACCGCGATTTTGTTAAGGGTGAACAGACCGCCAATAAATCCATTGCATTATTCTGGTGCCGGAATGTGATCATCAGGGATATCACAATTTACCATGGAGGCTGGTTTGCGATCCTGGCTACCGGGGTTGATAATTTTACCCTGGATAATGTAAAGATGGATACCAACCGAGATGGCGTTGATATCGACTGCTGTCAGAATGTGCGGGTCTCAAATTGTACGGTCAACTCCCCTCATGATGACGGTATCTGCCTGAAAAGTTCCTATGCACTGGGATTCCGGCGACCGACAAAAAATGTCACAATTACCAATTGCCAGTTGAGCGGATTCGTAGAAGGTTCATTGCTCGACGGAACCTACAGGAAATCCGATTCCTCGACGGATAAGTTCAGGCCCATCGGGCGGATAAAATTCGGGACGGAATCCAACGGGGGATTCATCAATATAACCATATCCAACTGCGTATTTGATTATTGCAGCGGGCTGGCCCTCGAATCTGTCGACGGCGCCCTGTTGCAGGATGTTACCATCACAAACATTTCCATGCGGGATATTGTCCGGGATCCAATCTTCATCAGGCTGGGCGCCCGGATGCGGGGCCCAAAAGAAATTCCAATAGGGCAAATACGGCGGATCACTATCAGCAATATTAATGTTTACAATGCGGACCCGGATTATGCCTGCACCATCAACGGGCTTCCCGGTCATGACATAGAGGATGTCGGGCTGAATCACATTCGAATTTATTATAAAGGCGGCGGATCGGCTCCTGACTCGGTTTTCGCTGTCCCGGAAAAAGAAAAGAATTACCCGGAACCGGGGATGTTCGGCATACCTCCTGCTTACGGTTTTTATATCCGTCATGCCGGGAATATCAGGATGAATGATATCGAATTAAAAACCATTGATACCGATGCGCGTCCGCCTTTTGTTTTTGATGATATAAAGGGCATATTTCTCAACAGTATCGCCGCAGATAAACAAAAAGATCAGGATTATTTCAAAGTCAGGAAGGTCAGCAATTTCCATCTCATCAACAGCACGGACATACCTGACAGGAATGAATCGTTTATTTCAGATGCCGTAATCCGGTAAGCTGCCCGTGTGAATTTAATTTTACAAGGATAATTTGCAGTGGCCGTTTTAAAGATACAACATTCGCCATTCTGTGGTTATGCAAAAACAGTTGGTAGGGATGTCCCTGCCGGAACATGCGAAACTCAGAACAATGTTTAATAAATATTTCCGGGAAATTTTATGGTAAACAGAATTTATAAGTATCATTGAACAAAAGCTGAAAATTTATTGTTTATGAAAAACCGGTTCAGGCTGATTTTCTTCATCACGGTTTTAAGTTTATTGATCGCGAGCGACAGGTTAACAAAGGTAATCGCAAAAAAGGAGCTGGCCGGCAAAGGTGAGTTTTCCTATTTTCATGATACCGTAAGGCTTATCTATACCGAAAACACAGGAGCCTTTCTTTCGCTGGGCGCCGGGTTGCCGGCAAAGGTCAGCTACACTATCTTTGTAATTCTTCCCATTCTTTTCCTGGCAATTTTTGCTGTCTATATTATTTTAAAGAGGTACCAGTTGAATTTCCTGACCTATTTTTGCTATATCCTTATTCTTGCGGGCGGCCTGGGCAATATCATCGACCGGGTATTCCACCATCTCCGGGTTTCGGACTTCCTGAATTTCGGTATCGGGAATTTAAGGACAGGTATACTGAATCTCGCCGATTTCTATATCACTTCCGGTATTACCGTAATATTCATTGCTGCCCTGCTGAAAGGAAAACAAAAAACCGAACCTATCCCGCCTTCCGGTAATTCCTGATCGCTCCCGTCTGATTTTTGACAGGTTAATTTTTAAAAAGCCATAATTTGCATGACCAGGGCTCTTGTGACCTATAAATAAGGACCATACGTTAAAAATTCATAATTCATAATCCAAAAAATTCATATAGACTGTTTCCTTGGTTATGTTTGTCAATTACCCGTTAAATGACGGGCTCATAATTTCATTGATCCTTTGATTGAATCAATAACCCATTAACCTTCCGGATGAGAAAAGCTCTGTCAGTCCTGGCTTTGTGCGGTATCTTTTCAATAAAGGCGCTTGCCCAGGACAATTACGAGATACAGGTATATCCTTCGGCCCCTGTTGAAACCGGGGTGACTATGCTCGAACTGCACAGTAATTTCACCCCCGAAGGAATGACCCAGACGGATATCCGGCCGACCAATCATGCATTTCATGAAACCCTGGAGATCACCCATGGCCTGTCAAGCTGGGCCGAGATCGGATTTTACCTGTTCACCAATATTCAATCCGGGTATGGATGGCAATACGTCGGCGATCATATAAGGCCCCGCGTTAGCATTCCGGCTCAATGGAACTGGCCGGTAGGCCTCAGCCTTTCGGCGGAATTCGGGTACCAGCGAAGCCAGTATTCAGAGGATACCTGGACTCTTGAATTAAGACCGATTATCGATAGGGACACAAAATGGGTTTACATATCCTTTAATCCTACCTTCGGAAGATCCTTCAGGGGTGTCAACCGGCGAAAGGGATTTGATTTTGAACCTAACCTGAAAGTGGCGGTTCATGTGAATAAAAAAGCCGATGTCGGCGTGGAATATTACGGAGTTACCGGATTCCTGTCCGAACCTGTTCCTTTCCAGGATCAGAATCATGCCTTGTATGCAGCACTTGACCTTTTCCTGTCGCCAAACTGGGAATTTAATGCCGGAGCAGGCTGGGGTTTGACGAATGCAACTGACGGCCTGGTCCTGAAGACTATTATAGGAAGACGTTTCGGGAAATAAGGAAATTGTAAGGATCCATATATGCGGAACGCGGAGGCGGATTAAGATTATGATTTCAGATATCGTGAAGAAATTCAACGGAGATATTGTAAAGGGTTAGGGAATAAAAATTAATTTTGATCAAGCACTGTATACTATGAAAAGATTGATCCCTAATCGGATAAAAACTATTTCATTCCTGTTCCTTTCCTGCCTTTTATATTCATCCTGTCACCAAAAAGTTCATAAACTGACTATTGCCACAGCCGCAAATGTTCAGTTTGCCATGAAGGACCTGGCGAATGGCTTCACGAAAGAGTCAGGGATCAGGTGCGATATTGTTCTTGGCTCATCAGGCAAGCTGACGGCACAGATAAAGGGCGGAGCTCCTTATGATGTTTTTGTTTCGGCAGATGTTAAATATCCAAATTCCCTTTATAAAGCCGGGCTCACCACCAATAAGCCTCAGGTGTACGCCTTCGGCAAGCTCGTCCTCTGGACACTCGATTCCATTAAGCCCTCCATATCACTTCTTGACAGCAG
>JBJKSY010000294.1:0-11074 GCA_046703645.1 Cyclobacteriaceae bacterium | reverse complement strand
ACCAGAAAGCCTTTGACAAAGTGGTAATGCTTGCGTGGTCGGATTGCCGTTCAAAAAAAACAAGTAACGAATTGAGAATGACCATAACCACGATCACTCCCAACGGGATAAGATATACCCTGAATTTCTTAAACATACTTATTAAAACCTCTCCTGCCGCCCAATATAAAAAAAAATAATTACTTAAGAATTATCGCCAAAAATTATCTTTCCAGCAGCTTTTGGATGTGCGGTTCAATCCGGTCAGGCCTGGTTGCCGGGGAAAACCTCCTGATGACTTTCCCGTCCTTCGATATAAGAAACTTAGTGAAATTCCAGGGTATCCTCTGAATTCCCAGCTTACCGGGGGCCTCATTTTTCAGGAATTTGTAAAGAGGATGTGAATCAGCGCCATTCACCTTGATTTTGGAAAACAGAGGGAAGGAAATATTGTAATTCGTATCACAGAATTTACGTATATCAGAGCCTGAGCCTGGCTCCTGGCGGCCGAACTGGTTACAGGGAAATCCAAGAATAACAAACCCTTTGTCCCTGTATTTTTCATATAATTCTTCAAGTCCCTGGTATTGAGGTGTGAACCCGCATTTGCTCGCAGTGTTGACGATGAGCAGGGCCTTACCTGAAAAATCTTTCATATTCACCGGCTTACCATCAAGTGTTTCCACTTCGAAATTGTATACCGTCGCATTTTCCTTCATGTAAGATTTTTATATTAATACTACAATTCCGCACAAATTGTTCGGAGGTACAGTCAAATATTGACTTTTAGACCCCAATTATTCCTTCGGGTAATATCAGGGATTCATCCGATATTTTCAAAAGAAACAAAGGCGGTCACCTGCCTGTAAAAAAAGACTGAAAAATGGCGCGAAATTCCGCAAGTTTATTCAAAACAAACTGAATCAAACATGTGTAGGATTATATGATTTTGTGAACCCGCCGCGGAGGATGACGGGGCTAATTTTATCATACAAATTAAGGAGGTGTGATATGAGAAAATGGAATTTTTTAGGGTTCATCCTGATGTTGTCGGTATTCCCGGCTTTTTCCCAGGAATCAGGCAGTTTCAATTTGCCGAAGTACCTGCCGGAAAACAGGGCGGCAACCTTGTTGAATTTTTTTGTAGATCAGAATAATAACCAGGCGACAATTTCCATTGAATCACTCAGGGATGTGAAAGATTATTCTTTTTACATCCTGAAGGGGATCAGCAATGAAAATGGCAGGGAAGGCTGGAGCATAATTGCCTCTTTCAGAAATACGAATGAAGCAACCTTCAATAAAAAAGTTACAGATTACAATCAGGGCCATGCCGGAGTTATGTACAGGGTCATGGTGATCGATTCGGACCAGAATATTGAATATACGCCCATCATTTGTCTTAGAGATGCCCGAAACCGTGACAATACTAACCTCACTTCGGCACAAAAGCTTCAGACGAAAGGTCGATTTTTAACTTCGCTTGCAGGGAGATGATTGTCAGGTAACCGTATCCTCCGAAAAAGACTTTAATGAGATATTGTCCCTGTTTAAGGTTTGAAATAAGGGATCGAAGTTAAAATGGATGACATGATCTTCCGGGTTCCTTGCAGATCAAAGATTGAAAATGTGTTTGTTTAAACCCTGGAGGGCCGCTTTCTTATAACCCGATTCGATCAGTAAGGATATATTATATTTACTTCCTCCGTAAGAGATCATTCGCACGGGAATTCCCCTTAAAGCCTCAAACAGCTTTGGTAATAAATCCCATTGATCAATAATGGCATTTCCCGACATACAGATGATGGTCAGGTTTTCATCCACCGAAATATCCCCAAAAGGCTCCAGTTCTTTCAGGATCTCATGGAGGGAAGATTTATCATCAATGGTAAGGGAAACAGCCACCTCGGAAGTGGTGATCATATCGATAGGGGTCCGGTACTTTTCAAAAACCTCGAAAATCTTTCTCAGAAAACCATAGGCGAGCAGCATCCTGCTGGAACGTATCTTTATGGCCGTAATACCATCCTTGGCTGCAACCGCCTTCACATTTACATCATCTTCCGTTTCGGATATAAGGGTGCCTTCCGCGGAAGGATTCATGGTATTTTTAAGTTTTACAGGCACCTGGAATTTCTGTGTAGGCCAGATGGAAGCAGGGTGCAGGATTTTAGCGCCGAAATAGGCAAGTTCCGAAGCCTCATTAAAGGATAGCTGGGCTATGGGATAGGTGTGATCCACAATGCGGGGATCGTTATTATGCATTCCGTCGATATCGGTCCAGATCTGGACTTCGCTGGCCTTAAGTGCCGCCCCGATAAGGGTTGCTGTATAATCGCTTCCTCCCCGTTTCAGGTTTTCGATTTCACCTTCATGATTCCGGCATATATAGCCCTGGGTTATGAAAATGCTTTGTCCTTTGGCCTGGTTCAACAGAGGGGTAAGATGTTCGCGGATATAATCAAGATCGGGTTCCTTATCCTTATCGATATACATGAATTCCAGGGCCGGAAGGAAGACCGAATCGATCTTCTGTTCCCGCAGATAAAGTGAAAAGAGCGCAGTAGACATAAGTTCGCCCTGAGCCAGCAATTCATTATTTAACCGTGGATTGAAAAAAGCAGTGAGCAGGCCTTTCATGAAGCTGAAATGACGATCAATCAATTCGCTTCCCTGTTTTTGAAGATTATCCTCTTTCAGCAAATCACTATTGAATTTCACATACTGACGGTTCAGCTCTTCAATTTTATTAAAAGCTTCGGTCTTATTTTTCCGGGAAAGGGATTCTCCAATGGAAACCAATGCATTGGTGGTGCCAGAAAGTGCAGATAAAACAACAATTTTCGGATCAGTATCTGCGGTGATAAGTTCTGCGACATGGTGCATTCGTTCAGGAGTACCTACCGAGGTTCCTCCGAACTTGAGAATTTTCATAGTGAATCAGAATTTAATATTTGAAATATCATTGATCAAGGCCAGCATTTTCATGGCGGCGATGGCTGCATCTTCTCCCTTATTGCCATGTTTACCTCCTGCGCGATCAAGGGCCTGTTGAAGTGTATCGGTAGTCAGGACACCAAAAATTACAGGTTTATTATATTTAAGGGAGACGTCTTTTAATCCCTGGGCCACGGAATCGCAGATGAACGTGAAATGCATGGTCTCACCGCGGATCACGCACCCGAGGCAGATAACGGCATCCACTTCTTTTTTCTGGGCATATAATTGAGCCCCGAAACTCAATTCATAACTTCCGGGCACATTGCTTCGGAGAATATTTTCCTTTTTAACCCCGTTCCGGATGAGAACCTGGTAAGCGCCTTCGTAAAGGGATTCTGTAACAGCTTCATTCCATTCTGAAACGAGAACTGCAATTTTCTTCCAGGCAATACCTGCCGGATGATTGAAAGTTATTTCCCCGGATTTTCTTCCAGAAGTTGCCATGTGTTATTTATACAAAAAAAGGATAAAGCATAGCTTTTTCCCGGGAGTTCATGAATATGTTGATTTATTTTTTTTCTGCCAATTCATCAAGTCTTGCCTTTTCTTTAACAGCTTCCTGGTACTGGCTCGACCCGTAGTAATTGGTAATGATCTCATTATAACAATCGCTTGCGGCCTTATAATTGGCCATTTTTTCATAAGCTGATGCCTCCTTCTCCAGGTAGGTGGGTGACAGATACTGGTTGGGCATATATTCAGCAGCCTTCTTGTAATAGTCGACTGCATTTCCCGCATCACCTTTTTCCATATAAGCGTCACCGATCAGTGAATAGGCACGGGGCTGCACGGCTATATCCTGAGCGTTGAATTTTTTCAGTTGAGTAATAGCATCATCATACTGACCTTGTTTAAGGTATATCGATCCTGCATAAAAATGAGCCAGGTCGGCTGCCTTGGTCAACGAATAATTGTCGATTATATCCAGGAAGCCGTAATTATTGCCGTCGCCGTTAAGGGCTTTATTAAGACTGTCGGCTTCGTAATAGAAGATTGCCTGGAACATATCTGTTTCCGCTTTATTATTCTGCGAACGGATATAATAATGAAAGGCAAAGTAGCCAAGAACCCCGATGAGGATTATTCCCAAAATGGTAAAAACCAGGTTTTTATGGCTTTCAATATAAGCTTCGGTCTTTGAAAGCTGATCGCGAAGCACATCCGAACTTTCGAAAAGATCTTTGGCTCCTGATTTTTTGGTTTTTTTCTTCGACATATATTAACTCCTGAAAAGGATCTTCATTAAAAATTATTCTTCGATAAAAGGATAGTCCTCCTGGACATATACATCGTGATTATATTCTGAAGGATCAGGGAAGGGAGATTCTTCGGCGAACTTGACGGCTTCTTCCACCTCCTGCTTAATTTTTTCATCGATGGCTTCCAGGTCTTTCTCGGAAGCAAGTTTATTTTTAAAGATGGAATCCTTTACCTGTTCGATCGGATCCCTCTTCTTGTAGGCTTCCAGCTCTTCTTTTGTTCGGTACTTCGCCGGATCGGACATGGAATGACCTTTATACCGGTACGTTCTGAGCTCAAGCAGGGTAGGTCCATCTCCTTTTCTTGCCCGTTCGGCCGCCGCCGCTATAGCCTCGTGAACTTCCTCGACCTTCATGGCATCGACCGACTGACTGGGCATTTCATAAGCTTTGCCGAGTGTGAAAAGATCATGAACGTTTGAGGTCCTGGCTACCGAGGTACCCATGGCATAGCCGTTGTTTTCTATCGCAAAGATCACCGGCAGTTTATAGGTCATTGCCAGGTTCATGGATTCATGGAAGGAGCCCTGTCTTACGGCGCCATCCCCCATGAAGGTTATACATAGTTTTCCGGTTTTCAGATACTTTTCAGCAAAAGCAATCCCCACTCCAATGGGTATTTGCCCCCCGACAATACCATGTCCGCCGAAAAAATTATTTTCTTTATCAAAAATATGCATCGACCCCCCTTTGCCCTTGGAAATTCCCGTGGCTTTTCCGTAAAGTTCAGCCATAATAAGCCTCGGATCGGAACCCAGGGCCAGCGGATGTCCGTGGTCCCGGTAAGCAGTAATGAACTTATCACCTTTCTCCAATGCACTTACAGCACCGGCAGAGCAGGCTTCCTGGCCTATGAAAAGGTGGCAGAAGCCACGGATTTTCTGCATGCCATACATCTGGCCCGCTTTCTCCTCGAATTTTCGCATTAATACCATGCTTTCATACCAGAACATATAGGTTTCCCTGGAAAATCCAGCACCTGTCTTTTCCCCTTCAATCTCAGCAACTCTGGTTTTTGTGGCCATATCTGCTTCTGTTAGTGAGTTATTCTTAGTATAACTCTTAATCGATGGTATTTGATTAATTTAGAGTGCGAAAATAACCAAAAACTGATAAAAAACAGTTAATGCATCTTGAAAATTTAAGATTGATCAATTTCAAGACCTATGTTCAATCCCGATTTGAATTTTGCCGGGACATTAATTGTATACTTGGAGATAATGGAAGCGGTAAAACCAACCTGCTTGACGGTATTTATTACCTTTCGCTCACCAAAAGCTTTTTTCATTCTTCCGATGTTCAGAATATCCGGTTTGGATGCGAATTTTTCGGGTTGAAAGGGACATTTTTCAGGGATAATAAGAGCCAGGCGGTATCATGTAAGCTCAGGAATAACGATAAAAAGGAAATTTCCCTCGAAGACAGCATTTATGATAAAAACACTGATCATATAGGCACTTTCCCGGTTGTAATGATCGCCCCGAATGATACGGATATGATCAGGGGAGGAAGTGACCTGCGAAGGAAGTTTTTTGATGGGGTTTTGTCGCAACTTGACAGGAATTATTTGTCGGATTTGCTTAAATACAACAGGGCCCTGAAACAACGTAACAGCCTATTGAAACTGGCGGCTGAAAAAAATTATTTTGACAAGGACCTTATTGAAAGTTATGACGCGATTATTATGGAAACCGGCCTGAAAATATTCAGGGAAAGACAATCCCTAATGTCCCGTTTTCATCCGGTTTTCGGCGAATGGTACAAAACAATGGCAGGCGAAGAGGAAAAGGTTGAAATAGAATATTTGTCCGATCTTTCCGATCCGGACTTCGGCGGCAGATTCAAATCCCATCTTGAGATCGACCGGCAAAGCCGCAGGACCATGCTGGGAATACACAGGGATGATTTTGATTTTATTATAAAATCTAAAAGCCTCCGTAAATTCGGGTCACAGGGACAGCAGAAATCCTTCCTGGTTGCCCTGAAACTGGCTCAGTTTGAACTTATAAGGAAGGAAAAGGAAGTTAAACCCATATTGCTTCTTGATGATATCTTCGACAAGCTCGATGATAAAAGAATAATGCATCTGATGAAGCTTGTAAACAGTCATAGCTTCGGCCAGATATTCATAACCGATGCCCGCCCGGAAAGAACCCTTTCGGTCATCACTGGCCTGGATTGTGAGAAGAAAATGATCTATCTTGAAAGCAGCATTAACACTGCCGCAGGCCAATCATTCGAAACCGAAACCTGAAAAATATGAAAACCGTAAAATGATGAACAATCTTCTTCTGCCTTATCAGACCGAAACGATTGTAAGTTCCCTGTCACCCCGGGAAATAACCGAGGCCTTAAGGAAGACTTCCATTTTAAGGAATGATACGGGGAAGCCCCATAATCAAAAGAATAAATTTTTATATGAAGGAAGGATTTGGGATTCTGGATTTTCCCTCAGGCTTTGCAATGAGGGCAATGATTATTATGTGCCGGATATAACGGCAAACATTGAAAGACTGGGTCACGGATCAATTTTATTCCTGGTATACAGGATGCCGCCGGTAACTAAATTCTTCGTCCTGTTTTTTACTTTCATAAGCATTGTTGTTCTGGCTTTCTTTCTGCTCTATCATAAAATGATGATATTTGGATATGTGGCATTCACCGCCGGGCTGATGAACTATTTTCTGGCAATCCGGAATTTTCAGGGCCGGATAAAACAGGCAAGAGGAGAAATTCTCTGGTTGCTGAACCTTCATAAGAAAATGATAAGCTAAACTCAGGTTATCCGGTTGACACATTTTATTTTTATTGAATTTAGTTTTTATGAATGATCGACAGGTAAGGGTAAGATTTGCGCCAAGTCCCACAGGCCCGCTGCATATCGGGGGAGTGAGGACAGCCCTGTACAATTATTTACTTGCAAAAAAGCACCGGGGCAATTTTATTATCCGCATTGAAGATACGGATCAGAACCGTTATGTACCGGGAGCCGAGGAATATATTTTTGAATCATTACAATGGCTTGGAATAGAACCGGATGAAAGCCCTTCGAAAGGCGGACCCCATGCTCCATACAGGCAATCGGAAAGAAAAGAACAATATATTTCCTATGCAAAACAACTGGTGGATTCCGGGAACGCATATTATGCTTTTGACTCGACCGAAGAACTGGAACATGCCAGAAAATCAAGCGAAAGAGCAGGGGCCCAGTTCCAGTACAATTTTGCTTCACGCCTTAATTTAAAAAATTCGCTTACCCTGGAAAAAGATGAAACTGATGATATGATAAGGAAGGGGATTCCCTATGTGATCAGGCTTAAAATACCGGTCAATGAAGAGATCCGGCTGAAAGATGAGATCAGGGGTTGGGTGGTGATAAATTCTTCAGCCGTTGATGATAAGGTCCTGATAAAATCCGATGGAATGCCTACCTATCATCTCGCTAATGTAGTGGACGATCATATAATGGGAATCACTCATGTAATCAGGGGAGAGGAATGGCTTCCCAGCGCTCCTGCACATGTTTTATTGTATAAATATCTTGGCTGGATGGAAACTATGCCCGTTTTTGCCCATCTTCCATTATTACTCAAACCGGAAGGCTCCGGTAAACTCAGTAAAAGAGATGCAGACAAGGGCGGATTCCCTATATTTCCTATAAACTGGAAAGATCCGGTTTCCGGAGAATTATCAAAGGGATTCAGGGAATATGGATACCTTCCGGAAGCAACCATCAATTTTCTTGCCTTGCTGGGATGGAATCCCGGGACCGAACAGGAACTTTTTACAATTGAAGATCTTATAAAAATCTTCTCCCTTGACCGGGTCAATAAATCGGGAGCCAAATTCGATATAGAAAAGGCAAAGTTCTTCAACCAGCAATACCTCCGAAAAAAACCTGTCGAAGAACTTGCCGGGATAGCGGATCAGGGATTACGCGATTTTGGCCTGGATCCGGATCCGGCTGTTTTGAAGGAAGTGGTTGAGGAAATGAGGGAAAGGGTAACTTTTCCTGAAGAGCTGTACAATAAAACCCTGTATTTTTTCAGAAAGCCTGAACAGGTTGACCTGAAACCATTCCTGAAAAATTATAATGAATCGGTAAAGAAGGCATTCGGGATCATTGCCGGAGAGTTAAATAAAATTACCGGCCGGCCTGATGCCGGAAAATTCAGGGAGATAATCTCGAATGAAATGATCGGCCAGGGGATCAAACCCGGTCATATAATGCAATTATTGCGGGTTATTATTACAGGATCTACAACCGGAATCGATTTAATGAAAACGCTTGAATTATTGGGACCGCCGGAAGTGGCTCAAAGAATTGAAGAAGGTATCAGGCGCCTGCCTTAAAATCATTTTTTATGACACGAACTAAAAAAACTCCGGGTAAAGAAAAAAGTACCAAAACCGATAAGCACGGTTTGAAGGGATTTGAGATCAGCATCAATTCGTTTGGTGAGATACAATCCAGCATCGAAGTCGATAAGATCAATGAATTCCTGGATAAAAACCTGGAAGACAGAAAGCTGAAAGGAGCCGGTGGAAAATCCGGGCAAAGCAGGAAAAAGAAATTGAAATAATTATGTCTTGTTATTTGCAGCGGGTCATTATAAAAACCGGGACGATCTTGTTAACCCGGTAAATGATGCAACTGCACTGGCTGATGAATTGAAAAAAAATTATGGTTTCAACGTTGAACTGGTTACCCACCCGACCAGCGACGGTGTATGGTCAAAGATCAAGGAATATGCACAAAAGAGTTATCTTCCGAACGATCAGTTGATGATCTTTTTCGCGGGGCACGGTCAGTTCGATGAGATATTCGGTGAAGGCTACCTTGTATGTTCCGATTCAAGGAAGGATGATGAAAGCAGATCATCCTATATCAGCCATGTTCGCCTGCGCAGTATTGTAAATAATATACCCTGTCAGCATATCTTTTTAATGATTGACGCCTGTTTCGGGGGGACCTTTGACCCTGTGATTGCCCGTTCCGGAATGCGCGGGGATGATACGTATGGCGAGATCCCTAAGAGTGAATATGTACTGCGGTAACTTCAGTATTAGGCCCGTCGATATCTCACCTCAGGCGGTAAAATATATGTCCCTGACGGACGTCCCGGAGCCCATTCTCCTTTTACAAGAAAAGTTCTTGAAGCGCTGAGAGATTACGGAGGAACGGACGGAATCCTCACCCTTTATGATCTGAGAGAATACGTTGAAAAAATTCAGCCGGAGCCCCGGTTCGGGGAATTCGGGGATAATGAACCCGGCAGTATTTTTATCTTTGAATTCAGGTAGAAATTGCGGGATTTATATCATTAATTTTCTTTATTATTTCAACCCACCTGTTATCAGGGATTTTAGCCCCGACTACTTCAACGGCATTTCCACCCAGGATGGAACCAATTTTCCCACAGGAAGAAAGATCCATCCCGTTCAGCAGGCCGTATAAAAACCCGGCGGCATAAAGATCGCCCGCTCCGGTGGTATCAATGCAGTCAGCAGCAATTCCCTTAACTTCAACTTTTTCATTATCCCTTATGATCAATGAGCCGTCTTTCCCGACTTTTACAACGGAAATGTCACACATGGGAGCCATTGCTACCAGCGCCTTGCCGGGATCGTCGAAACCAGTAAGAGCGCGGGCCTCCATTTCGTTGGCAAATACCAGGTCAACATATTTTTCAAGGAGGGATTTTATAAATTCCCGGTTGTCTTCCACCAGGTTGTAACTGGCCATGTCCATGGCTATCTTCATCCCTGCTTTTTTTGCTTTTTCCAGGGCATCGGTGATCAGCTCATGGTTATAAATCAGGTATCCTTCAGCCATCATCCAACGGTAATTCTTCAATATGCCCGGATCAACTTCTGAAGTTTGCATATCCACGGCTGATCCGAGATAAGTGCCAAAAGTTCTTTCGCCATCGGGAGTGACGAGTGTTATCGCACGACCTGTCGGAAGTTTACCGTAAAGGAGATGGGTATTTATCCCTGCCTGCTCCATGTTTTCCCTGAATACATTCCCCGTATCATCTTTACCAATTTTCCCGATATACCCTGACCGGATGCCCAGCCTTGCCAGGCCTGTGATAGTATTTGCCACAGCCCCTCCCGAAGATTTTTCATGACGGATCCCTGACGTCAGTTTTAATATTGAATCGGCCTTGACGGCATCGATCATCGTCATGCTTCCTTTCGGTAATGAAATCTCAGAAAGCAGTTCTTCATTATCCATTCGTATTATTACATCTACCAGGGCATTACCGATTCCTATTACTGAATTCATTTAATTTATCTTGTTCTTCAGGTTTAAAGAGTTCAATGACTGTAAAAATATTTTTTTAAATTTTATTTCTTTCCTTTTTTTTCTTCCACGGCAACCATAAGATCGGGATAATCAGTGATGATCCCGTCGACCTTCATGTCGATAAGTTTTACCATTTCCTGAACATCGTTGACCGTCCACGGGACGACGCGGATATGATTTGCATGCAGCCATAAAACCTGGTTAGGCTTCAAAAGTGTATATTCAGGACTATAGACAGCGGGACGGAACCCTAAGGACCGGATCATCTTTTCCGGCGAATTTTCATTTTCAACCAGCAGGGCCAGGGTGACCTTGGGATATGTCTTATGGAAATATTTCAACACCCTTATATCAAAGGACTGGATGATCACCCTTTTCAGGGGTACAAAATCATTTGCAACGGAATATACAAGATCGCAGAAATCCTTTACCGGGGGCTGGTAAATTCCGTCCCAGTCAGGCTGACTCTTGATCTCTATGTTATAATAAATTTCATTGCGGTTATAATCCTTGCAATACTTCT
>JBJKSY010000293.1:0-2907 GCA_046703645.1 Cyclobacteriaceae bacterium | reverse complement strand
CGCTGATCATTTCCTATGTTTATTACAGTCACCCGGGAGGCAAGCTATCTGATACTGCTCAATATCTTGATGTAAAGCGGACGGCTATATTTTCAATTTTCCTGTTTTCAAGCTCATTTACGATCGCAATGGCAGAAAATAAAATGAAAAAGGGACAGCACAGCCAGGTACCTTTCTGGCTCGCTGCAACGGTGGTCCTCGGGCTGGTATTCCTGGTCGGCCAGGCCACCGAATATATGCGCCTGTTCGACATGAATGTGACAGTTAGCAAAAATGTTTTCGGTTCATCGTTTTTCACTCTTACAGGCTTTCACGGCCTGCATGTCCTCATCGGATTGATCGTATTGCTGATCTTAACAGGTCTTTTTATTTCCGGGAAATTCAAATCGCTTGAAAAGACGGCGCTGCAATCGGCATCGATTTACTGGCATTTCGTAGATGCCGTGTGGGTGGCGGTCTTCACGGTAGTATATATAGGGGCGATAATTTAATACCCATGAGCATATTTATTCATCAATGGCATTTTGATTTCACGGCAATTCTTATCGCTGCGATCCTCCTTATTTTCCATTATTTCAGTAACGGCCGCCGGTTTACAAGGAAGAGCCCGTATTTTGTTGGCGGGGTGATCCTCTTATTGCTGGTCACTCAATCCCCGATTGAATACCTTGGCCATAACTACCTTTTCAGCGCACATATGCTGGAACATGTCACAATTCTTCTTATCGTTCCGCCGATGCTGCTGGCCGGCACAGACGGGAAAATACTCGAAAAAACATTCAGGATTCCCGCGGTCAGGAAGATGGGAAATGTTCTGTTCAATCCTGTGATTACCTGGGTAATGGGCGTGGGTTCAATGTGGGTCTGGCATATTCCTCTGCTGATCGTTGCCATGAAACATTCACCCGCCCTGATGATTCTTCATACCGTTTCCCTGCTTGTTCTGGGAATAATATTTATCTGGCCGGTTTATGCACCGGTCAAATTCGGCAAGCTTACACCCCTGCAATGTGCCTTATACCTTTTCTCCGCTTGCGTTGGATGTACTACTCTCGGAATTTACTTAACTTTTGCACCGGAAGGATTATACACCTCTTCATTGATGGGGAATCAACCCGCGGTGCTGAACCTGATCCGGTCGGACTGGGGCTTGACACCTGGTACCGATCAGCAGATAGGCGGCCTCATAATGTGGGTACCCGCATGCGTGGTATATGTTACCAATACAATGATCATTCTGGGAAACTGGTTTTCAACTGCAGGCCAAAACCAGGAAAGCATATTACCTGCCGTCGAAACAAATAAAATAATCCAGGGAAAAAACGTCAATCTATAATCACATGGAACCATTAAAAGATTCAATTAAGGAAGAATACCCTTTGAGCCCGGCAGATCCTCAGAAAATACCGGTACCAACATACTGGCCCATTACACTTGCCTTCGGTTCCCTTTTTATATTCTGGGGATTGATCACTACCCTTATTATATCCTGCGTGGGTTTATTGATATCAGGAATTGCAATTGCAGGCTGGATCATTGAACTGAATCATGAATGATGGAAGAAAAAATACACGATAATAAAACCCGGAGGACATTCATCCTTAAGATCCTCTGGACTGTCAGTGCGATTGTCGGCGTGCTGACGGCCATTCCCATACTGGGCGCCGTGCTGGATCCTTTGTTCAGAAAGGTACCCGTTACATGGAGAAATGTAGGGAAAGTCTCGGATTTTGAGACCGGCAAAACGGTCCTGGTCAAGTATACAGATTCATCCCCTTTGCCCTGGGCAGGTGTAACCGCACAAACTGCATCCTGGCTTCGCAAGATTTCGGAAACGGATTTCGAGGCATTTTCCGTAAACTGTGCCCACCTGGGATGCCCGGTTCGCTGGCTGCCGGATGCAGAATTGTTTGTCTGCCCCTGTCATGGCGGAGTCTATAATAAGGACGGATCCTATGCTGCCGGCCCGCCGCCGCATGGCCTGTCGAGATACCCGGTGAGAGTAAGAAATGGCAGTGTAGAGATCAGGTCCAGCCCGATTCCCATTACGACTATTTTATCCTGAAAATGAAATTATTAAAAAAAATCTGGCAATGGTTTGACGACAGGACAGGCACTTCGGGATTGCTTATGCCTCTTATGAAACATCTGGTTCCTCCCGGTGCCAAATGGACCTATGTGTTCGGAAGCGCAACTTTGTTCCTGTTTATTTTACAGGTCGTCACAGGTGTTGCATTGTCACTGATGTACCAGCCTACTTCGTCCACTGCCTACGAATCCTTGAAATTCATAACCGATCACGCCCCGTTGGGAAATATTTTGCGGGGAATTCATTTCTTCGGGGCATCAGCCATGATATTATTCGTCGGCATACATATGATACGGGTATATATCTATGCCTCTTTCAAGTACCCGAGGGAAATGAGCTGGGTAAGCGGCGTAATATTGCTTTTATTGACCCTGGGAATGGGTTTTACCGGTCAGTTGCTTCGCTGGGACAGTAACGGGGTCTGGTCGGCCGTAGTGGGAGCAGAACAGGCGGGACGCGTCCCTTTTATCGGGAAAAGCATAGCGCATTTTCTGCTGGCGGGAGAAACCCTGGGTGGGGCAACGCTGAGCAGGTTTTTTGCCATACATGTATTTCTCATTCCTGCGGTCATATTCGGCCTTCTGGCCATGCACATTTACCTTGTGTTCAGGCACGGCATTTCAGAACCCCCTAAAGCCGGCCAATTGGTGAATCCCCGCACCTATAAGAAAGAATACGAAGCCATGCTCCAGGAGAAAGGCGTTCCTTTCTGGCCCAATGCTGCATGGCGTGATATGGCTTTCGGCCTTCTGGTGGTTCTGGTAGTCCTGGCCCTTGCGGTATTTATCGGCCCTCCGAAAGTAGGAACGCCTCCCGAT
>JBJKSY010000292.1:0-5079 GCA_046703645.1 Cyclobacteriaceae bacterium | reverse complement strand
GCAGGAGGGAAGAAGTTCCGTTATAACGTTATTATTCCATGCACGGGAAACCTTACGCGATCCGTTCAGAATCATTCACTGGTTATCCGGTCTCTGTGTCGCTTTCGGGCCATGGATTGCGCTTTATTTTATTTATAAATTAAAGAACCAACGGTTAAAACAGGAAGAAATCATACCCGCCCTTCTGTCTGCCGCTACCCTGGTGATCAGTTTTCTCGGTGGGGGAGATTTTACACGGCTCGTCTTCCTGGGGTTTCCATTCTTCATGACGTGGTTCTTTTATTCCCTGAAAAACCTGAGTCCATTCATAATATACACCGGATTACTCTCCGGGATACCGCTCCTTAGGTTTTGGGAATCCATACCGGATCCGGCATATAAGGGATGGTGGGCATTCTATAACTGGCACCCGGAATTCGCCATGCCCTTGATCACGATAATGTGGATCGGGTACTTTATTATCATAAGCATATTATTGTACCTGCTGGTTTTCCTCTATAACCAACGATACAATAATGATCCCGGGCTACGCTAGTTCAATTGATTATGAAGAAGTGATTTAGCCTCGAATGCACGAATATTATTGTGGAATCCAATTTTTAAATACTCAAATAATTCTTTGAAATACCCGGCAAAGTTTTTCCCGGCAGTCTAAAAATGCTTTTCGTGCAATATGCTCACCAAAGGCGTGGTCTGTGGTTTAAAAAAAATCCGACTGTACTTTATTATCTGATTTGAAATTCCTCAGATCCTGAATATCATTTCGGATTCGTAGGTGAAGATCCCGTCACCATGAGATGTAGCGATCTTGACCATTGCTTCTGCTACTCTTGAAGCCTCGATTGCCCTGTATTTCCTGAGTCTCCCGACCATCATGAATTTAAAAGTTTTAAACAGGACTATTGCAAGCTTTTCACCGGACCTGCTTTCTTCCCGTTCGCCAAGTAAGAGGGAAGGCCGGAAGATATTTATGGTCGGGAAAGGTATATTCTTTACTGCCGATTCCATTTCACCTTTTACCCTGTTATAAAATACCGAAGATGAGGGATTGGCGCCCATGCTGGATACAACCAGGAACTGTCCTGAGCCGTTGCGGCACATCACCTCTCCCAAATTTACCACATAGTCATAATCCACCTTCCTGAAAGCTTCCTTTGATCCAGCCTGTTTCATGGTCGTTCCAAGGCAGCAAAACACATCTTCCGCCTGTATGTTCTTCATGGCAGGTTCCATGTTTTCGAAATCCAGGATGTGTTCCTCAACTTTAGGCAATAAATGATCTGATTTCTTCCTGGCCAGTTGAATGATTTTCCCGTAATGCGGGCTGCTTGAAAGGAATTTTACCAGGTGTCTTCCAATCAACCCTGTCGATCCGGCCACAAGGGCTGTCCTTCCGGCGGAGGTCATATTTTTTCTATTTTAATTCCTTCTGACAACAGGATAATAAAAGATCGTATACTTCTTTCATGATCGACATGCCCTTATCGCGGGCATACCACAGGTGAAGCTCTTTAAGAAATTCATCCTTGCTCACTTGAGGATTATTCATGTAATTTTCATGGATTTTCACGGCTTCGGCAGGTCTGGGACCCCAGGTAGCCAGGGGTTCCATTTCCTGGTCAAGGATGATCAGTTTCGGAATCGCCCGTTTCCCGTCAGTCAGGAACTTGTCCATGATGTTTGTATGCTCATCCCGGAGAAGAATCCTGAAGTTTATAAGTGGATTCTCCCCGGCAATCAAGGCAATATAGGGAATTATCTGTGCGCCGTCTCCACACCATGCCTCATCAAGTATCAGCCAGTTAAGAGGTTCGTCAATGGATCTGACCAGTTCCTTCAGTGACTCGTTGATTTCGGTTGTTTTGTAAATTCTGTGAATACGTTGCTGGTTCAGCCGGGTAATATTGATGAGCGATTCGGATTGCGAAGAACCGGTAGTCGCTTTGCGCTCCGCCAGTTCATCCATAAGATCTTGAAAATCATTAAATGAATAACCTTCCGCTAAAAGGTCCTTTGTAATCAGCTTTTCCATAAAAAAATCAATCTTCCGATGAAATCGTTTTATCTGTTTTAATTTCTCCTCTTAAAAATGCCTCATAATCCTGAATGTCCTTTTCAATATTTCCGGCAAGCCAGATGATCACGGCAAGGTCGTCAAGCATGCCGAACACCGGAATCACATCAGGAATGAGGTCGAACGGGTTGATGAAATATAAAAGTCCGGCAACGATAGCAACAATGGTACGGAAAGGGATATTCCTGTATTCTCCGTTCACATAGGACTGAAGCATTTTCAGGAACAGCGAAACTTTTTTAAAAAGTGTATTAAGCTGCTCTGAAGATTTATCAAGATCCATCACCTTTTTGAAAGCCCGGTTGATAATGTCTTTCAGATCTTCCTTGTTACCGGCTTTTTCCTCTGCCGCTTTTTCATATTCCTTGTAATTGCCGAAAGGTTTGTTCATATCGGATCAATAAAATTGGGCTACTTCTTTTTTCAATTGATTCAGGGCATGGGTAATCGGGTCGGTTGACATGCCAAGCATTTTCTCAAAGATCTTTTTGGACAGGTCAACGCTTTTAGCATCTGAATCCAGTTCCGCTGCCGACTGGTTTATAATACTTATTGTATCTTCGACCGCCTTTTTAACCAATGTCCACAATTCAGCACTTATATATATCTGCTGCGATAAATTATGATTGAATTCTTCGCGGATCTCAAAAACCAGGACCCTGTGAAAATCGTGACCGGATAATTCCGGGTTATTCAACCTGATAAGAATATTTCCCGGTGTGATCCTTTCCAGCAACAATGCCAGCCTTTCATAGGCCTGCAGCCTGAGGGGCACAACGGTTTCCTGGAGTTTATACCGCACATCCACCTGTTTCCTCTCGATCTCCTTTTCCAGCATACTTTTTACGGTCAGGAACATGGCATACAGCACCAGGCCGGCCGGTAAGAGTATTTTAACAAGTTCCATCAGGATATCCATAGGGACGAGGTTTAATGCGCGGTTACTTATACAATATTAATATAATTAAGCAAAATTAAGCCCGCCCTCCTTATTTTTGTATGATATGGGTCATAATCTGTTCCCGGCCATTATATTCCTGAAAAGATATATTCACCCAACGGCTACCGGTCAGGCCCATTAAATTTCGTTGTAGATAAATGTGATCGCAGATGATTAAAGTCCAGAGCCCGGTGAAAATAACGGAACGTGCAATCTCCGAGATAAGGCATATCCTTGAAAAAAAGAAAATCCCGGAAAACTACGGCCTGCGCATCGGAGTCAAAAATGCAGGAAGTCCTTCAGAATCACATATCCTTGGATTTGACACGAAAACCGAACTTGACAATGAATATAATGCAGAGGGTATTCCTGTCTATATTCAGAAATCGGATATCATTCACCTCGCCGGCTTCACCGTGGACTATTACCCGGGACCGGATACCACCGGATTCACCTTTCTTAAATCAAGCTAGAATTTTTCCCGGTGAAATTATTTTATTTCCCGGTACAGAAAAGCCGGCCCCGGGCGCCTCAAAATGTTTTTGTCATATCATTGGGCACCGCGATGGTAAAATCGGCAAGCCCCTTATTCTCACTCTCCAGGGATGAAGGATCATTCTGCTCTACGGTAGTGAGGGTCATGATTTTCAGATCCGGGTTTGATTTTTTAAGATACCAGACAATGCCTTCAAAATTATTGGAATGATAAGCGCCGTTAAAATGTAAAAAGCATGTTCCCGGGCTATAATTTTTCAGGATAAAATAAGCCATTGTTGCATCTTTGATCGCCTGTGCTTCCGCAAAATAATCAGGGTTCATATGCATGCCCATTCCCTCATGCATATCCATCATGCTTCTCATGTTTTTATAGCCCGGAAGATCGGGATCATAAGGCACAGGCAGGGGGGCTATGTAGGATTTGGCCTCCCCTGAAAGACAGTCAAGACCCCCAAAGCTCTTCCTGGATACGATGGCTGCATACCTTCTGGGAATATTGGTTGCAACAAATCTTATTTTTTTATCCCTTGCAAAATCCAGGAGAGGTTTGTAATCCGTGTCGTAATTATCCCAAAGCCTGGCTTCCTTTTCAAAATCCGACGCCTTGATGATTCCTTTCATAAATTCATCGAGGATAAGCTGGTTGTCGGCTTCCAGCATTTCGGCACCCATCACCATTGATTTTCCTTCTTCGAAAAGGTCTTTTTCCAGGTTTAATTCCATCCAATGAGATATGGGATCGTTGTGTTGCTCTCCAAAAAGAATAATATCGGCTTCAGACAGCCTGCGAAGCATCTGACTATAACTTACGGTTTTCCCTTCCCGGTTATAAAGTACATAAGCGGGCTTGTCATTCCTGAAAGCAGTCATTATCAGAAGAAAGAGAAAGACGGGAATAATTGAAAACTTCCTCATGCTGTCAGTCCCGGGTTTCAGTCAGGGTAACGGAGGCGCTATGGCATATGCCCCCTACTGGAGGGTTGTATTTGCTGATCTTGACTTCGATCTGGTAAATTACAGGGAATTTCCTGAATACGGCATCTATGATCCTTTTGCCGATATGTTCCAGCAATTTGGTAGGCTCGCTCATAGCCTTTCCGATGATCTGGTAAAGCAACTCATAATTAACGGTTTCTTTCAGGTCATCATGTTCGGCAGCATCTGTCAGGTCGGTGGCAACCGTAATGTCCACGCAGAATTTATTGCCTATCTTCTGTTCTTCCTTATAAAATCCATGATGGGCAAAAAATTCCATTCCCTCGAGCGTGATCTTCCCTTGCATTTGCTTTGATTATTCTAGTTCGTCGAAAAAAGATTTATTTTCCCTGGCAGGTCTGGCTTCAACCTGTTTTTCCGCTACCTGAGGGGCAGCAACAGGTTTTTCATCCTCGTGATCCATATGATCATCTCCCTGGTCATAATCAGCCTTTTCAAGGTTGCCGGAATTGAAGAGGTCCATGGCCTTCCTGGCAACGGTCTGGGATTCCTTTTCCGGTATCTGCCTTATAAGTTTTTCTATCTTTTCGCCATTGTCCCTGATGAAGTTACGAAGCTGGTTTATCAGTTT
>JBJKSY010000291.1:0-11196 GCA_046703645.1 Cyclobacteriaceae bacterium | reverse complement strand
CTGTCATATATGCCCAGTCCGAATACGGAAGCATCCATGAGGCTGTTGAGTCGATCGTACACTGATTCAATGATGGCTTCTACGGTCAGGTTTGCAGTGATTTCACGGCCTATTTTACTGAGTAATTCCAGGTTTTCGTATGATTTTTCAAGCTTGTCGCGCTGAACCTGGATCTCGCTTTTTTGTTCTTCCAGCTTCTTCGTCTTGAAAGCAACCAGCATTTCAAGTTCGTCCTGCTTTTCCCTGATCATCTTAAACCTGAGCCAGACCACAATCACTGTAAGGGTCATCAGGAAAACAAAGGTCAGGCCCCTGAACCACCAGGTTTGCCAGTACGGGGGAAGAATGGTAAAAGAATATGATGCCGGAACGGCATTCCAGATTCCGTCATTATTGCTCGCTTTCACCTGGAATGTATAAGTACCCGGGTTAAGATTCGAGTATATGACTTCGGATTCGGAAGTTACCGGTGACCATTCCTTATCAACTCCTTCCAGTTTCCATTGGTATTTGACCTTTTCCGGAACCTTATAGCTCAATCCCTCAAATTCAAATGAAAGGTGATTCCTGTTAAATGGAAGACGAAGATTTATTGGCAAATCACTCCAGGGTTGAACACCTCTATCATATTTTGCATAAGCCTTCGATTGCCAGTTGATTGACTTATAAAATAATTTGACATCCGTAATGTCTGTAATTGGGGGCCTGGAATTTCTCACATCAACCTGCGGGTTATAAACCATTACACCGTGAATGGTTCCAAACCAGAGCTTACCTTTCCGGTCGACAAGGTTGGCACAGGAATTATTTTCAATGCCCGTGAAGCCTTCGTACTTGTCGTAATTCCTTATGCCTGTAATTTCGCCATGGCTGTTAAGCGAAATTTTATCAACTCCATTCTGACAGCCGGCCCAGAGATTACCCTGAGGATCAGTAAGAATTGAATAAATATTGTCAGACGATAATCCAGCCTGCGAATCATACGATCTTACCGTTAAAGAATCATTTTTACCCAGGGTGATCCTGTTTATTCCTCCGCCGAATGTGGCCGCCCATATATTTCCGGCATGATCCTGGCACAATTGCATCACGTTCAGGTTATTCAGTCCCTGCACCGAAGTACAATATATGATTTTGCCTTGTTTAAGTATTTCAATTCCGCCGCTTGTTGCAATCCATAGATTGCCCAGGCTGTCCTGTAAAATATGGCTGACATTATCATTCAATAAATTGTTATTTTTTACGGAATATTCTTCTGTTTTACCATTCCTGTAATTAAAAAGCCCGTAGCCTGTCGCAAACCAGATATCGTTGTTCTTTATATAAATATCATTTACAGGAGTATTCATTTCAGGAAGACCATAGGCAAGGCTTATGTTCCTGAACTCATGATTTTTAAATTCCCATAAGCCTCCCTGTGTTCCAAGCAATAATCCCTGATCAGGAGCCTGGATGATTTTTTTGATTGTATTGAGAGGTTGATTTCCATTGTATTGGTAGGTTTGAAAATCCTTTCCATCATACCGGGTGATACCGTTAAGTGTTGTCCCGAACCAATAAATTCCAGCCGGATCCTGGTATATCGACCAGATCATATTATCGCCAAGCCCGTCCTGTTTGGTAAAGGAAATAAATTTACTTCCGCCGAATTTGAACATTCCTGAGCCATTTGTTCCAAACCAGATATTACCTTCCTGATCCTCCGTAATGATATTAATGATGGTGCCCGGAAGCCCGTTATCCTTGGAAAATACCCTGAAATTTCCATTATTAATGCTTCCATATACCTGGAATAATTTTCCTTCATCATTATCGGCCATCCAGTAATTGCCACGACTGTCATTGAAAATGGCCCTGATCATTTGCGGATTGATGGCTGTCGGCCATTTAATCAGGCTAATGTTATGTCCTTTACAGTCATAAACTTTGTATTCTTTCGGATTCCCTTCAACTTCCCAGAAGCTCTGTTTGCTAATTTTCAGAATATTGATAATATTTTTTTGCTTAAATTCCGGAAGTGTGTCATAAGAAGATTCCTTCAACTCCCCATTCTTATAATCATATATTTTATTATCAAAATTTATTAAAAGATGATTGTCAGTATTGACCAGAATATTTCGTATGTGCTGCGCGGATTTTAAAACAGGAAACGAGTCGTTTAAAACACGATAATTACTGCCATCAAATACATATATCCTCGTGATATGCCTGTTATCCTCCCCTTTAAAATATATATTATTTTCAGCATCTTCACAGAACTGGCTGAAACGGACTGGGTTCAGGGTATCACATAAGATCCTTTTAAAATGAACTCCGTCATAAAAGGTAATACCGGAAGGTGTGCCCAGCCAAAGATTTCCGGAATGGTCCTCAAAAATCTCATAAACCTGGTTACTGGACAGTCCGTCACGCCGGGTATATATCCTGAAATTTCTTCCGTTGAACCGGCATAATCCTCCACCATTGGTACCTACCCAAATTATTCCTCGGGTATCCTGGAGAATGGAATAAACCTGCGATTGCGGAAGTCCTTCCTCAAGTGAATATTGCTGGAAGTAATAATTCTGGGCCTTAACGAAAAAGCTGACCAGGATGAAGAAAAGGAGGACAAATAAGGTTTTAGCGGTTTTTTGCATGCGAACCGTATGTTCAGAAAAAGCTATTTGCTCCGTTTAATTATAACGAGTCCCATTAATTCAAGGTTGAATTCCGGGTTACTTTTTATCCTGCAAATTTTGTGGCTTACCCCCGGAATCAGAAGATTTTCCTTATAATATTTACCAGTACCGTTAAAATAATACTGATAAGGATCATCGAGGTTACAGGAAAATAAAATTTAAAATTTTCCTTTTCAATCCTGATGTCGCCAGGCAACCTGCCCAGCCAATGAAACTGATTGCTGAAAAAATAGATCACTAGTCCGGTGATAAATAAAATAATTCCGCCAAAAATAAGGTATTTACCAAGGACATGCATTTATAAGAAACAATTAAAGAAAAACATATTAATTCCATCACAGGCAACCTGAACAAACCGGGAATTCTGACAAGAATCACGGTTTGAATATTTCCGGTCAGTCATGGAGTGGGACCTGAGGGATTCGAACCCACGACCTCTGCCCTGTCAAGGCAGCGCTCTAAACCAACTGAGCTAAGATCCCCTGAGGCAGACAAATATACGCAAAGTTATCTTCCGGGATAAGCACAAATGGGAATAGGAAGAGTGGCCTGAGAGGCAATTTTATTTCACCACTCCCTTGATGTACAGGTATTCGGGGCCGCCTTCGACATTTGCCGTAACGGTTATGCTTTTATTGAAAACACCGGGATTTGCTGCATCATATGTGGCTTTGACAAATCCTTTGCCGTTTGGGGGAACCGGATCTTTGGAATATTCTGCTACAGTGCAGCCACAGGATGCTATTACATTGGAGATGACAAGAAAAGCCTGGCCTTTGTTGGTAAATTCGAATTTATAGGAAACCGGTTCCTTTAATTTTACTTCTCCGAAATCATGTGTCGTATCTTTCCATTCGAATTTAGGATAGCTGCCATAAAACAGGAAGGAGGAAGCGACAATCATCAATACCACCGATGAAGAAATAATGAACCATTTTTTCATGATCAGTTGTGTTTAGTTTAAATACAGGATTTCAGATCCGTGTAACCGAATAAATCAAAATTAATGCCATATATCCGCATTTCTTTCATCTCAGGTCATAAAATTGGTTTATCATTTCGGTTAACTGACCAGCCTCAAGCAGAAACCCATCGTGCCCGTAAAGGGATTCCAGGATTTCCAGTCTTGAATCACCGATATATTCAGCCAGCAATTCCTGCTCTTCCCGCGGAAAAAGAATATCCGTTTCAATGGCGATAATAAGGCTTTTTGAACTTATCATTTTCAGGGCTTTTTCAACGCTTCCCCGGCTTCGTCCTACATTGTGGGTATCCATGGCCTTGGAAAGAACCCAGTAACTGAAAGCGTTGAATCGCCTGGCCAGCTTTTCCCCCTGGTATGCCTGATAACTGTAAGCTTTAAAATTGGCCGTTTTATCGATATCCTCTTCACTTTGGGTGGCTTTATATGTGTGATAATTCCTGTACGACAATAAAGCCATCGCCCGTGCAACTTTCATCCCGTTTAACCCTGCTTCCGGAATATCCTTAATCCAGGAAATGTCCTGACTGATCGCCATTCTCTGTGTCTCGTTGAATGCAATTCCCCAGGGTGAATGGAACGCATTGGCACCGATGCAGATCATATTTTGAATGATATCCGGTTCCATAATACTCCATTCAAGTGCCTGCTGACCCCCGAGAGAAGATCCGATCACTGTGTGAATTTTACTAATTTTCAGATGTTTACGGACTTCAATAAAAGCCCTGACAATATCCCGGTTGGTCAATTCAGGAAAAGTGTGAAAATAAGGTTTTCCGGTAACAGGATTAAGGCTTAGCGGCCCGGTTGACCCATAACAGCTTCCCGGCATATTTACACAGACGATAAAATACTTTTCGGGATCATAAAGCAAATCCTTTCCAAATAATCCAGGCCACCATTCAGTAAAATCAGAGCTGCCTGAAAATGCATGGCAAACCCAAATAACATTCGATATGTCATTATTTAAATTCCCGAAAGTAGTGTAAGCTAGCTCCAATTCAGGAAGAGAAGCTCCTAATTCCAGGCCGAAATCTTTTTTTATTGTGATTTTCTGTTTTAAAATCATGAATATATAACCGAAAAAGGCCTTTATTCAGGATTCAAAAATATTTCATAGTTTTATTATTGCGAAAAATACCGGGATAAACCCTATAATTTATGTTTTGATCGGATAGGATCGTCCTGGTACAAGAATAACAGGAGTCAGGAAATAATCCGTTTTTATATTCGTATTTGTAATAAATAAAGTCTTATGAGATACCTGCCGCTGGCACTAATTATTCTTCTGGGCCTCACCCCTGTAAGGATCATGGCACAGGGAGAACAGGAAATTAACGTCGTTGGTTTCCGTTTCCTTGATTACGATGACAATTACCTGCCGAAAGATATCCTTCAGACCCGTTCAGCAGTGCTGGTATCGGTACCCCAGCAATCGGCTACAAGTTCGGAACGCGGAGACTGGAAAAGCTATTCTGCAACAGCGCATGCATACCTCAGGAAAATCGGTATAGACCCGGATTTTTATATATATCTTGATGATGTGCTGGCAGGTTCAGATGCATCGGTTGCCTATGCAAACTATCTGAAAGAAAGGGATATTAAATACATTATCATCCTCAGTAAAAACCTCATAAAAACCGGGTCCAGGATCGATACCACCAACGTCATGGTTATATCCGAATTTGACGGGAAACCGGATATTATTGCCAACGGTCAAAAAGCCTTTAAGGATCAGAATAAAGACCTCGATAAGATCATGAGGGATATTTTCCGCATAACGGTAAGACAGGAATTCCAGAAATCAAATAACCTTATCATAGATCATCCTGAATTTCTGGGAGGAATTAATATAATAACAGCCGAAAGGAATGTTAGTTATCCGTTGAATTTGCGAACGGACATGCTGGCAGTTCCCATGTATACCAATTATAAATTACCGGATAACATTCCCAACAATGCAATAAACAGGAGATTAGAGAAGGAAATCGAAGAAAACAACAAGCTTACCGATAAAATGAATGATGCCCTGAAAAATGCTTTTAAGGATTATCCCTGGAAGTACAATCTAGTGGATTACAGTGAAGGCGAGGACCAGTTATTCAAGGATGGATATTCGTTTGTGCTTTTGCGGTTGAATACAAGCGGCTATTCCATCCGGGAAATGCTCGGTTATACACCTAAGCCTAATGAAACGGATTATATAACCATTAAGAAAAATCCGGACGGGGTAATGACCTTCCGTTCCATCCCGGTTAATGCTCCTGTATATAAATTCTATGTGAAACAGCTTGCCAGAAAAGAAATATATATCGGTGAAACCTGGGATGCGGATGAAACGTGGCAGGATGCCCTTAACAACTTCCTTACAAACCTTGAAGACAATCTTAAAAAAGGCAGATAATTTTTTCAGTGGCCTCTCCCGGAATTAAAATTCCTTCAAATTAAAACCTGTGATCAATAGTATGGCTTCCCTGGTAAGTTCCGGGTTGAGGATTATTAAGATTTTCAAAATATTTTTTGAGGGCAAATACACTGGATGTGAATCCTATATCTTCCCAGGGAATTTCTTCCTGACTGAATAACTGTACTTCAGAGGATTCAATGCCGGGGCTTACATCCGGGTCCCTGAGCCGGGCCAGGTAAAGAAGATAAACCTGGTCGACGTGAGGGATGCTGTAAACGCAATGAAGCCGGATAATTTCCACTTTTGCGTTGGCTTCCTCACGGGTTTCCCGTATTGCTCCCTGTTCCGCTGTTTCCTGATTTTCCATGAATCCGGCAGGCAGGTTCCACTTTCCCAGGCAGGGATTTATTGCCCTTTTGCACATCAGGATCTTTTCTTCATATACAGGAAGGCAACCGACAATCAACCGTGGGTTAATGTAATGAATCTTTCCACAATTTTCACATACAAACCTTTTAACCGTTTCCCCTTCAGGAATTTTGAAGGTTATTCTGCTGCTCCCGCAAAGGCTGCAATAACGGATCATCATAAATGCTCAGGATTGCCTTACGGCAAGGGCATCGTCAACATATTGGAAGGTAGAAAGTATTTCTGGCTTGCCGTTGCCGATAAGAATGTCATGTTCAAAATGGGCGGCAGGTTTTCCGTCGGAAGTAATGATCGTCCACCCGTCTTTGAGCTGCTTGATATATCTTGATCCCATGGTTATCATAGGTTCAATCGCGAGTGTCATTCCGGGTTTGAGTTTTACACCTTTCCCGCGTTTTCCATAATTGGGCACTTCGGGTTCTTCATGCATATTTTTACCGAATCCATGTCCCACCAGTTCCCTTACGACACCATACCCGTTTTCTTCTGCATGTTTCTGAATGGCAAACCCGATATCACCGACACGGTTACCTCCCGCTGCCTGTTCAATTCCCAGGAATAAACATTCACGGGTTACCTTCAGGAGCATCGCCATTTCTTCAGATATTTCTCCTACCGCGAAAGTAAATGCCTGGTCGCCACAATACCCGTTCAGGGAAGTTCCGCAATCAATGGATATTATATCACCGTCCTTTAATGGTTTCTTCCCGGGGATCCCATGAACAACCTGTTCATTAATTGACGTACAGAGGGTATTGGGAAAACCATATAAACCTTTGAATGCAGGAAGCGCATCATGGTCCCGGATGAATTCTTCCGCAAGTTTATCCAGTTGTAAGGGGGTAACTCCGGGTTTTACTTCGTGGGCCAGCATTCCGAGGGTCCTGCTTACGAGGTCCGTGCTTTTCCGGATCCATTCTATATCCTCTTCGTTCTTTATGTGGATCACCTTCTTTTCTTAAATGATGAAAAGATAATCTGCAAGATACTCCCTTTTTTTTGATAATTCTCATGTGCTTCGGGATTCACAAGCCGATGTTCAAATTCACCGCCTTCAGGATGCAACATTTGCCATACTTTACTCCAGCCGGGAAACCCGCCGAGATTCCTGTCGTCAATGAAAATATCCGCCTGGATTTTCCGGGGTGTTCCCGGTTCCAGGTTCTCTTCCGGAAAGTTTTTATTAACAGCATAGAATTCTATCCCCTGTGTCCTGCAATATTCAATCGCTTCATCGAGCTCTTTTCCTGCCCTGAAGGTCCATAATATCAACTTATGCCCTTTTTTTTGAAGGGCCTTTAATGTATCAAAGGCAAATATCATTTCCTTCCCGATACCGGGATAGGCATGCTCAACAATAGTCCCGTCAAAATCCACTGCAATAATTTTACCTTCTTCCTGGATCATTTATACTTTCTGCGGGTTTTAACTTTTTCCAATTCCCGGCTTATGATCAGCTCAGCCAGTCGTGCAGCTACATTAGGGCTATGCAGGCCGGAGATCACATCCCGGAATGATTTTTCATCAATATCAAGCCTGTACATGGCATTTACCAGGCGGTGGTAATCTTTATGAAGGAGTAAATTGATGACTTCAATGAGTTTTTGCCGGAACATTTCCATGTCGTCGGATTTAAGTAAATCCGCCTCCATTTCAAGTTGCATGTCCTTCACGATAATCCCTGTTAATTCTTTCGTTTCACCTTGTTCATCCATAGATTTCCGGTTTATTTTATCAAGGCTGAAATAGCCTTGAATCGTTCTGATCCCGACACCCTGCATAATTCCAGCAACAGGGATTCACAGGTTGTTATAACAGATCCTTCATCCCTCATCCTTCCCAGGGCTATTCGTTTATCATTTTCCCTCCTGGAAGTAATGCAATCTTCAACGACCACAGGAATTAATCCATTGGCTGCAAGATCCATCGCAGTCTGTAATACACATACATGCGATTCAATACCTGCTATTATAATGTACTTTCTGTTCAATTTTAATATTTCCGTCATTACCCTGCTTTCATCGCAGCAGGAAAAGCTCATTTTTTCAAGCGGAGTGATTTTCTCCATTAAGTCTTTTACCGGAGTAATCGTTTCGCCAAGGCCCTTTGAATATTGCTGGGTCATCAGCACCGGAAGTTCAAGGATCTTAAATCCCCTGATCAACACCTGTAACCTTTGCAAAAATGCAGGACCTTCATGCATATGCGGAAAGAGTTTTTCCTGCACATCTATAATTAAAAGAGCCGAATCTTCTTTTCTGATCCGCATTTTTTACTAGTCATTCAGTAATACAAAAATATAGTCAACCTTATAAAATACTTCTATAATTTACCTTGCTTTTTCGTTTAATTATTTCTTACGCTTAATTTAGCGAAATCAATAACTATTTAAATGTCAGGTAAAACCGGTTCATCATCGAAAAAAAACCTTGCCTCAGTTCCTGAACCTGCCGTGGTTGTCAAGGATAATAAGTTTGATTTCCGCAAAATAATTTTCCCGGTTATCCTGGGCTTGCTTTTTTTCATGGTATATGCGTATATATTCGATACTAAAGTTGATTTGAACGGTGATAATGCAAATTATTTTTCTCTTGGCAAGGCGCTTGCAACCGGCCAGGGTTACGTAAATATTGCCAGTCCGGCTCATACACCAGAAAATCATTTTCCTCCCGGATATCCTGTTCTTATCTCACTTATTATGCGTGTATTTGGCGAATCCATAGTTGCCGTGAAGATCTTCAATGGTTTATTTGTCGTTGTCTCGCTTATCCTTTTATACTTTATCACAGAAAAGATCACGGGTCATAAAACCCTTGCCCTGGTGAGTATTTTTCTATTAATATTAAATTATCACCTGCAGTTATATTCCACTATCATGATGAGTGAGGCTCCTTTTTTACTTGCCTCGGTACTCGCATTATGGATGGTCATGAAAATTGATGAAGATAAGGAATTGTTTAAACAACCGGCTTTATATATTTCCCTGTTATGTATTGCATTGGCTTATTATATAAGATCAACAGGTCTTGCATTATTCGGAGGAATATTTCTTTGGTTCTTTTTAAAAAGGAACTGGAAGGCAGTGGCATATTATACGGCCGGCTTTTTTATTATTGCATTTCCCTGGTATTTAAGAAGCCGGAAACTGGGAGGCAATTCTTACCTGCAGCCCCTGGTCATGATCAATCCCTACAGGCCTGACCTGGGCAATGCCAATATGCATGATTATGTTATAAGATTCTTTACGAACCTGGCCCGCTATATCACCCGTGAAATTCCCAACAGTACATTTCCTTTTATTAAGGTCGACTATACCAAAGCAATCAGTGGCGGTGAATGGCTGCTTGGATTGGTCTTTGCCGTACTTATTATTTACGGACTTATAAAGCTTAAAAATTTCAGGATATTACTCCTCGCGTACCTGCTTGCGACCTTTGGGATTTTATTCCTGTGGCCTGAAGTCTGGACGGGAGTGCGGTTTATTCTGCCGGTCATGCCGTTTATGCTTATTGCCCTTTTGTATGGAATTTATGAATTCTATCGACTGGCGATGAAGAAGATCAAAGTCAAATCAAGCCTGAATCCGTGGCTTTTCCTGATCCTGTTATTATTTTTAATAAATCCCATACAGGAATTGCATAATAAAGCCACCGAACCTTACCCCGCGAATTGGAAAAATTATTTTGAAATTGCCAAATGGATCAAACACGAGGGTCTTGACAGCGCAGTAGTATGTTGCCGGAAGCCGAATTTGTTCTATCTGTATTCCGGATCATTTGTATATACATATCCTTATACTGAAAACGACAAGGAAATTATCAGTAAACTTACGGAGAACAAAGTCAGCTATGTGGTCCTGGATAATCTGGGGTATCGCCAGACTTATGTTTATCTTCTTCCTGCCATCCAGAAGAATCCGACCCATTTTGAAACGGTACTCAAATTAACGAATCCGGAAACATATCTGCTTAAATTCAAACCCTGACCCGACCCTATGAGTACCTCACTGAATTTGCAGGTATTGACCATTATCATTCCGGTATTTAACGAGGAAAAAACCATTGCTTCGGTTTTGAACAATGTGCTGGCGGTAAATCTCCCTTTCAATATCCGGAAGGAAGTGATAGTGATTGACGATGGTTCAACGGATAAAAGCAAGGAAGTAATTAATGAGTATAAGACCGAAAATCCCGGCGCTGATATTTCCTATATTCAGAGCGAGAAAAACATGGGAAAAGGGGCGGCGATCCGGAAAGGTATTGAACGTGCAACCGGTGAATTCCTAATTATCCAGGATGCCGATCTCGAATATGATCCGAATGAATATTCCATATTACTGAAACCCGTTCTGGACGGCCATGCGGATGTTGTTTTCGGCAGCCGTTTCAGAGGAAGCAACCCTCACAGGATACTATTTTTCTGGCATACGCTCGGAAATAAATTTCTGACCTTCATATCCAATATGTTCAATAACCTGAACCTGACGGACATGGAAACCTGCTATAAACTTATGCGGACCGACATGGTGAAACAAATTCACCTTAAAGAAAACAGGTTCGGGTTTGAACCTGAGATAACCACAAAAATTTCAAAGATCCGTGATGTCAGGATCTACGAAGTGGGCATTTCCTATTACGGACGAAGATTCAAGGAGGGGAAAAAAATCAACTGGAAAGATGGCATGCGGGCTATCTGGTGCA
>JBJKSY010000290.1:0-2386 GCA_046703645.1 Cyclobacteriaceae bacterium | reverse complement strand
CCCTTCTTTCAATCTCATCAAATAAAATTGTCATCCTGCTGATCATCAACTTCACCCTCCTTGTTGTTGGTGTTTTTATGGATATGACTCCGGCAGTTCTTATCTTCACCCCGATCTTTCTTCCCGTAGTCACCAACCTTGGCATGAACCCGGTGCATTTCGGGATCATCATGGTCTTTAATCTCTGCATTGGTTTATGCACGCCTCCCGTCGGTTCGGTATTATTCGTAGGCTGCAGCGTTGCCGGCGTAGGAATAGAGAAAGTACTTAAACCGCTGATCCCCATGTTCCTGGCGCTGATCATTGTGTTGATCATCGTTTCCTATGTTCCCGGACTTTCACTATGGCTTCCCGGCCTCTTTGGATACTGAAAGGATATAATGTAAATTCATCGTTGAAAATTCATTTTGATTATGATCTCTTTTAAAAGGAATTTAATGCTGTTCATGTTCCTGTTCATCACAGCAGGTTATGTGAAAGCCCAGGATCCGATGCGTTTTGGATCGGAAATCAATGCCTTTAAAAAATCGGATCAGTCTTCCCCTCCCCCGTCGGGTTGTGTTTTGTTCGTGGGGAGCTCATCCATCCGGTTCTGGCAGTCGCTGGCATCCGATTTCCCTGATTATTTCGTGATAAACCGGGGGTTCGGCGGATCAGAAATAAGCGACGTGAATTATTTTTTCAAGGATATTGTTGCCCCCTATCATCCACAGATCATCGTGCTTTATGCTGGGGATAACGATCTTGCGGACCATAAAACGCCGGAAGAGGTCCTGTCGGACCTTAAAAAATTCACTTCCATGGTTTCAGGAAATATTCCCATTCTTTTTATTTCAGCGAAACCCAGCCCTTCCCGGTGGATGCTCAAGGAGGAATATGAAAAATTCAATGCGCTCGCCAAAAAATTCTGTGAATCAACTCCGAATATGCATTTCATCGATATTTTCAATCCGATGCTCGGCCCTGACGGAAAACCCATTCCTTCTCTTTACCGGCAGGACAGCCTTCATATGACGCCTCCCGGGTACAGGATCTGGACATCCAGAATCGACCCGCTGCTCAAAAAATATTACGAGCCGGCAAAAGTTTCCAAAAAATAAGTTCGCTTATGAAGTATTCATCCTTAATCCTGGTATTTCTTGTATCCCTCAATTCTTACGGGCAGGACTGGTTTTCAAGCCACCAACAGGGTGAGCCCGTTAAAGGATATATTATTACCATAGCCGGAGATACCCTCAATGGTAACATTACCTATGATTATCCTGTAATCATGCAAAAACGCATTTCCTTTACTTCAGCCCGTAATGGTGAAACCGTAATTTACCAGCCCAAGGATATTAGGGGGTATGCATGTTCAGGACTGGTCTGGGTAAGCGCCTCTGTTACTCTCGATACCTATAACGGGCCAATCAGGTTTAACCGTTTCGGGATGCTATATTCCTCTCAGGGACCCCTTGAATTATTGCGGATCTTCCCTGAGAAAGATAAGGAAATTAAAAAAATGAGCAGCACCAAGGCCGAAACGATCTATAAAGGCATTTATCTTACTCAGGATAAAAAATCCTTCAGGGATCTCTATATAAAAAAACTCGAAGACCCGGCAGAAAGTGTAAATACATCCGATTTCAGGAAAGATTTTATCAACATGATGGCGCGCAGGATTTCTGATGACAAGGAACTTATGGAAAAAGTGAACAACCGGGAATTAAGATATGACGATCTGCCGGAAATAGTAAAAGAATACAATCAATGGTTTTCAAAAAACCAATATTCCCGCTAAGAAATCAGGTGATTAAACTTTCACCTCTCTCAATTCAGTCTTGAGAAATCCTGATTATTTCCTTACCAGCTTCCCTGTACCGTAAATAAACATATCGATTTTTAGCGGGTCGTGGTAATAATAAATACTGCCGGTACTTTCCAATGTTCCTTCAAGAACGGAAACCGGGTATACTTCCATCAGGTTCGAACCTTTATGAATGGTACGGGCGATGTTGGCAATGAGATCTTTTCCGTGAAACTGGCTGTCGTCGGTAAAGGTGACTGACAGGTAGTTTGTTTTGCCGGTAATATAAAAATCCGTAATGAATTTTGAATCCACTTGCAGACTATCGCAATCCACATTCAGATTAAAATTTCCCGATCCGTCGGAATAGAGAAATAAACTTTTCAGCCTGAGAGTGTCGGGCGCAGTAATGTTTATATAGCCATAAACTTCAACACGATTCAAAGAATCGGAATATATATATACTCCGGGATTTTCGGGGGTTCTCACCCAATTGCAACTGTTCCTGTTCCGGATCGTTAAGGTTCCGTTATTGACTGACAGGTCAATATTGGGTATCAGGTGTTTTCCCGCTTTTATGACTGCCTTCTGGTTACTGCC
>JBJKSY010000289.1:0-5779 GCA_046703645.1 Cyclobacteriaceae bacterium | reverse complement strand
GTCCATAAAAAACCTCACCAAACAGGATATCGCCGATTTTACAGGGATGACCCGCGAAAGTGCGATCCGGGTGCTGAAGGAATTCAAGGACGAAGGTGTGATTGACGAAAAAGACAAGGAAATCCTTTTGCTGAATGAAACAACCCTGAATAAATATGCAGATCTGGGTTGATTATAATCTTCCCGCCGGCATAATCCTCCGGTAATCCCATTTGATAAAAAATCAGGAGTCAGGATTGAATGCCCATTATAAGGGCCATCAGGATTATTTTTGCAGGGCAGGGAATCCGGTTTATAAGGATTTTTCCGGAAATTCTATTTATCCGAAACAATGGCAAATAAAGAAAATAAAAGAAAGAAATCTCTAAAAAGAGATCTCATTGAATGGGGAATCATCGTCGGCGTTATTGCCATACTGTATATCACAGGATTACATACCGTTGTCCTGGGAGGCTTGCAATCCCTGATTCTTAAGACCGGCCTGATCAGGCCCAACCTTCACCCGGCAACAGAGTTGGGAACAACAAATTACCGGTTCAGCCTCATGAACCAGGATGGGAATATTATCCCGGGGAATTCTTTGCGGGGACAAGTGGTGTTCATGAATTTCTGGGCTACATGGTGTCCTCCCTGCGTCGCTGAAATGCCGGATATCAACCGCCTTTATAAATCAATGGAAAAAGACAGCATCAGGTTTTTAATGGTATCCGTGGATAACGATTTTGCAAAGGCAAGGAATTTTGTCAGCAAAAAAGGGTTTTCCTTCCCGATTTACGGCCCTGCCTCAGGGATGCCGGCAGAATTCTCCGGGAATGTAGTACCTACCACCTATATCATTTCCCCCGACGGCAGGATAATGATGAAGAGGGAAGGCATGGCTGAATATAACACGGAATCTTTGAGGAATTTTCTTAGATCCCTTGAGAAAAAGAATCCTTAAATACTGTTATAATTCAATTAATTGGGTATTTTTGCCGTCCTGAATTTTAACCAAAAAACAGGAATTTTAATATATGGCTAATCATAAATCTGCATTGAAGAGGATCAGGGCAAACGGTGAAAAACGTTTGAGAAACCGTTATTACCTGAAAACAGCACGTACTCATATGAAGAAACTCCTGGCTACCACGAATAAAGCGGAAGCTGAGGATCTGTATAAGAAGGTATCCGGAATGCTCGATAAACTGGCTAAAAAGAACATTATTCATAAGAATAATGCCTCGAATAAAAAATCGAAGCTGGCAAAGCATGTTCACCACCTTGCCTGAATGAAATAATATATATATTCGAAGAAACCCCTGCATAATGGGGTTTTTTTATTTGTTCAGGTTTCTTATCTTGCCGGAAATTCAACAGCTATGAAAGATCCCATCCATCCTGTACAGGGCAGGATCAACCTATGGGCGGAAGAGGACCGTCCACGTGAAAAACTCCTTCTCAAAGGCAGGTCTGCATTATCGGATGCCGAGCTGCTTGCTCTCCTAATCGGTTCAGGAACCCGCAATTTGAATGCCGTGGACCTTGCAAAAACAATACTGCATCATGTTGGAAATGACCTGAATGGCCTTGCAAAAATGAGTGTACGCGATCTTGAAAAAGTGAGGGGAATCGGTAAAGCCCGTGCCATCACTATTGTAAGTGCGATGGAACTTGGACGCCGGAGAAAAGACCAGGCTCCTGCGGACAGGGAGCGCATAACCTGTTCCGAAGATGCATGGAAATGCATGAAGCCTGTGCTGCTTGATACTTTTATCGAAGAATTCTGGATCATTAACCTGAACCGGGCCAATTATGTTATCGGTAAGGAAAAGATCAGTTCCGGCGGGCTTTCAGGTACCGTTGCGGATCCCAAGATCATCTTCAAGAAGGCCCTGGAGGCAAGAGGCTGTTCCCTGATCCTGGTGCACAACCACCCGTCCGGAAATATTAAGCCCAGCGAAGCAGACATCAGCCTGACTAAAAAACTTAAAGAATCAGGGCTGTTGCTAGAGATCCCTGTTATTGATCATATCATTTTCACGGATCATAAATACTTCAGCTTTGCCGACGAAGGAATGCTGTAAATAATTTTTAACCATGACGGAAAATGAAATATCCTTTATAATCCGCGGAGCAATATATAATGTCTATTGCAACCTTGGGCCCGGTTTATTGGAATCGACTTATGAATTGGCTCTCATCCATGAATTACGGAAAAAGAAACTTCAGGCTGAAAGGCAAGTGCCGATGCCTCTGATTTATGATGGCATTAAACAGGATGTCGGATACAGAATCGATATCCTGGTAGAAAATAAAGTTATCGTTGAGATCAAATCCGTGGAGGCCTTGGCGGCTGTTCATTTTAAGCAACTGGTCACCTATCTCAAATTATCAGGTAAAAAATTAGGCCTGCTTGTGAATTTTAATAGTGATAACATACTTAAATCTATTTTCAGAAAAGTAAATGGTTTATAAAACCGGTTCCCGCAGTTCCGATAACCATCGGAAATCGCTGAAATATGCAGACAAAACCGGTTCCGGAAAATATTTACTTTCTGCGATATCTGCGGGAAAAATACCAAAAACGGTTCCCGCAGTTCCGATAGCCATCGGAATCGCTGAAATGCGCAGATAAATCCTGTTCTGGCAAATATTTATATTTCTGCGATATCTGCGGGAAAAATACCAAAAACGGTTCCCGCTGAAATCGCTGAAATGCGCAGATAATTCCTGTTCTGGCAAATATTTATATTTCTGCGATCCCGATGGCTGCCCGGCTGCGGAAAACATATGCCGGAATCTCTTTATATCTTTACAATTCGTAAACTATGTTTTTATATATGAAACGCCTGTTGCCGGTTATTCTGGGAATTGCAGTCATCGGGATCTTGTTTATAACCCTTCATCACAGCAATTCTCCGGCTACCGGTAAAAATTATGCAGATTCCATCAGGGAAGGCCGGATCGAAAAAGATGATTACATGCGCAAGGATGTAAATTCCCCGTTTGTGGCCCGGCATGAGGAATTCCATGGTTTAAAATATTTCAGGATTGACAAATCCTTCCGGGTGAAAGCCGGCGTGGTACCGCTTCCCGGTCAGGAAGTGATCCGTATGCCCATGAGCGACGGCACTTCCGAGGCCTACCTGAAATATGCAACTGTTAATTTTTACCTGGACGGCAGGCCCCAGCACCTTGTCATGTATAAATCGGCGGATAATGCCGGCAGTACTGACTGCTTCATCCCATTTTATGATGAAACAAGCGCCAATACTACCTATGGAGGAGGCCGGTTCCTTGAAGTTTATTACAAGAGCGGGCCGGAAGTCATACTTGATTTCAACCTTGCCTATAACCCGTATTGCGCCTATGTGGAAGGATATGCCTGTCCCGTACCTCCCGCGGAAAACCGGGTTACCGTAAAGGTTGAGGCAGGCGAAAAAAAATATAAGGACTGAGACAGGATTTTTTTAAAGACCGTCAACAAGAAGGAGCATTTGATTATTTTTACCTCTATTTTAATTTCGGCTTCGATCCGTTTATTTTAAATCGTGATGGATTAACCTCCATCTTTCTTTTATTTTTATAGATGGAGCAGAGGTCTAAAATGTTTTTCAGCGGATTATGAAAATATCATTCGATTGGCTCAGACAACTTATAAATGCAGACCGGGATGCAGAAACCCTGGCTTCCATGCTTACAAAATCAGGTCTTGAGGTTGAAGCCATTGAGGATTTTGAAGAAATTGAAGGAAGTCTCGGGGGCCTTGTTATCGGCGAAGTCATTGCCTGTGAACCTCATCCGAATGCCGATAAACTGAAACTGACGAAAGTAGATATTGGGAACGGGAAGTTGTTACCGATTGTATGCGGTGCTCCCAACGTTGCCCAGGGCCAGAAGGTAATTGTAGCCACCGACGGTGTTACCTTGCATTCATTCTCCGGAGAAGAGTTCACCATTCGTAAGACTAAAATCCGGGGTGAAGTCTCTGAAGGCATGATTTGCGCTGAGGATGAGATCGGCCTCGGGAAGGACCACCAGGGTATCGTTATTCTCGATCCCGGTTCCAAAAAGGGCACCCTGGTGTCGGATTATTACAAACCTTTCAGGGATAAAGTTTTTGAGATCGGCCTCACCCCCAACCGCGCCGATGCGGCCAGCCACCTGGGAGTTGCCAGGGACGTCAGGGCCCTTACCGGCATTCCCTTAAATCTTCCTTCCGTTAAAGATTTCAGTATTGATAACCACGATCTTCCCATAGAGGTATCCGTGGAAAACTCCGAAGCCTGTCCCAGGTATTCCGGTATCACAATAAGCGGTGTTAACATTGCAGAATCACCGCGATGGCTTCAGAACCGGCTTCGTTCCATTGGGCTGACTCCCATTATGAACGTTGTGGATGTGACGAACTATATCCTTCATGAACTTGGTCAGCCTCTTCACGCTTTCGATTATGACAGGATCACCGGTAAAAAGGTGATAGTTAAAACCCTTTCCGAAGGAACAGTTTTTAAAACCTTGGATGGCACAGACCGTAAGCTGAAAGCTTCCGATCTTATGATATGCAATGCCGAGGAAGGCATGTGCATGGCCGGAGTCTTTGGCGGAATAAAATCAGGTGTAAGCCTTGCGACCAGGAACATCTTTCTTGAAAGCGCCTGTTTCAGTCCTGCTTATATCAGAAAAACCTCATTGGTTCATGAGCTGAAGACGGATGCTTCCTTCCGCTTTGAAAGAGGTACTGATCCCGGCATGACGGTATATGCCCTGAAGAGGGCCGCCCTGCTGATCAGGGAAATTGCCGGCGGGAAGATATCTTCTGAGATCGTGGACGTTTATCCGGAGGAGATCGGGAACATAAGGGTTTCGGTCAGATACACGAATGTTAATAAATTGATTGGCCGGGATATTCCCGAAGCACGCATTAAGGAAATTCTTTCCCTGCTGGAAATAGGAATTCAGAATGAAAGCCCCGCAGGTTTTGAGGCCCTGGTACCGCCGTACCGAGTGGATGTAACCCGTGAAGCCGATATTGCCGAAGAAATTCTCAGGATATACGGGTATGACAATATACCCCTGAATAAAACCCTGAAAACAGGTTATCTGGCTGAATTTCCGGAAAAAGAACCCATTGCCATTCACCGGAAACTGGCAGGCCTGCTTTCATCGAGGGGATTCAATGAGATTCTGACCAATTCGCTGACCTCCCCCGACCTGTTAAAAGGACTTCCGGAATTCAGTGAAGAGGAAAATGTGGAGATCATAAACCGGGTCAGCGATGATCTAAGCATTATGCGTCAGTCGCTGTTATTGACAGGACTGGGTGTAGTGGCTTATAACCTGAATCATAAGCAGAATAACCTGAAGTTATTCGAAGTCGGAAAAACCTACCGTAAGACAAAAGCCGGGTATGTTGAAAAAAACGAGTTGGTTATACTTGTATCGGGCGATTGGGAAGAAGAGAACTGGACAAGCAAACCAGCCCCTTCTGCATTTCACAACCTGTATGGAATAACGGTTGATCTGTTGCTCCGTTTCAACCTCCGCCATGACGACCTGGAATTTTTCAACGACAGTCTTATCCGGGAAGGCTTACGGCTCTTAACCGGAGGAAAGGAGATCGCACGCCTGGGTCACCTTCAAAATGAATTGCTGGAAAAGGCAGGAATCCGCCAGGATGTTCTGTATATGAAAATGGATTTTGATTTATTCTTGGAAATTATAAATACTAATATTACCTTCAGGGAAGTTCCGAAATATCCGGAAGTACGGAGGGATTTGTCTTTGGTCATTGACAGGA
>JBJKSY010000288.1:0-11922 GCA_046703645.1 Cyclobacteriaceae bacterium | reverse complement strand
ACCTGCGATTCTGTCTTTGAGGTGAATACAGGCCAGGTCATTACAATCCGCGACCGGGGACTTTATTTTGTGCAATCCGATACCAGTTCAGCCCGGGGAATTGGTTTCCGTTGTGAAGAAGAACATTATCCCAGGCTCGTGATGATGCAGGACATTTTTGAACCGGTCATATATATGACAACGAGGAGCGAACTGGAAAAACTCAAGCAGGCAAAAGATAAGAGAAAGGCCTTCGAGGATTACTGGCTGAAGATGACACATTCACAGGATAAGGCCAGGAAGATCATTCGCGCTTACTATGACCGGATCGAAGATGCCGATAATTTTTTCACCACCTATAAGGAGGGCTGGAAAACCGACATGGGAATGATTTATATTTTTTTCGGCCCCCCCTATGCGGTTTATGATGACGGCACGACAGAGAAATGGTTTTATGCCCGCAAGGGTGATGTACCCGAGGTAAGTTTTACATTTATCCGGCTGCGGAATGTATTCTCATCAAAACACTTTTACCTGGAAAGGAACGAAAACTACAGGTCGCAATGGTTTAACCGAATTGACCAATGGAGAAAAGGAAATTTATAAATTCGAAGAAGGAAAAAAGCGGCATGAATTTCCTCATCGGCATTCATCCCCTCATGGAGGCTATCGAGGCCGGCAAGGAAATAGATAAAGTGCTTTTACAGAAAGGTCTTACCGGGCAGCCGGTCAGGGATCTGAAAAGCAGGCTGCTGGCATTAAGGGTTCCTATTCAGGAAGTACCTGTTGAAAAGATCAACAGGATCAGCCGGAAGAACCACCAGGGTGTACTTGCATTTATTTCCGAAATTGAATATGCCTCAATCGATAATATAATTACAACAGCTTTCGGCAAAGGAAGATCTCCCCGCCTTCTGATCCTCGACAGGGTGAGTGATGTCAGGAATTTCGGCGCCATTGCGAGGACGGCGGAAGCGCTTGGAATGGATGCCATTGTTATCCCTATGAAAGGCAGCGCACAGGTCAATGAAGACGCAATGAAAACCTCCTCCGGTGCGCTGAATTTCCTGCCTGTTTGCAGGGAATACAATCTCCAGGAAACCCTTAAATTTCTGAGGGAATCAGGGATCCGCATAGTCGGTTGTACGGAAAAGGCCAGCGAATCACTGTATCGACTGGACCTTACCGGTCCCCTGGCCCTTTTATTCGGATCAGAGGAAGACGGCATATCACCGGTCCTGCTGCGTATGGCCGATTACCTGGCCAGGATCCCAATGTCCGGCAAAGTTGCTTCATTGAATGTATCGGTGAGTGTTGCGATTGCGGTAGCGGAAGTTTTCAGGCAGAGTCATTTATGAGGTCTCAAGTCAGATATTTAAGTCTTTATAATATTGCCGGTAAATTGAAGATGCCGGAATGACTGTACATCATTTCCATCCTCCTCCCAGGGCCCTGTATATATTTACATAAGCCTGGTATTCCTGCCTTTTTAAATCGGTAAGTTCCAACCTTGCCTGCAGGGCATCCTTTTCAGCCATTAATACCTCAAGATAGGTTGCTTTCCCGGTAGTGAACAATTCTGAAGAAGTCTCTGTTGATTGTGCAAGGATATCTACCTGTTGTTTTTTCAGGCTGTATTCCTGTTCCAGATTCCTGATATCTGCAATCTCATTATATACTTCCACGTAGGCTTCCAGAATGGTTTTCTGGTAATTGTACAGCGCCTGGAGCTGATTGGCTGTTGCTCTTTTAAAATCGGCCCTGATGGCGCTCCTGTTTATCAATGGCGCAGCAAGATTTCCCAGTACATTATAGGCAATGGATTGAGGCGACAATAAAAGGTATGACAGGTTGAATGCATTGAACCCTGCTGCCCCGGTTATATTGAACGAGGGAAGGAAAGCTCTTCTTGCTGCCTTAAGATCTGCCTTAGTAGCAATAAGTTCATATTCAGCCTGCTTAACATCCGGCCGGTTCTGCAAAAGGCTGGCAGGTATCCCTGCATGAACATTAAAAGGGATAGAATCATTGAATTTATCCGGGTTTATCTGAATGTTCTCGGGAAATCTTCCAAGCAGGAGGTTCAGGTTGTTCGAGGTTTCTGTGATCTGCTGGTTGACCTGTTTTTCCAAACCCTGGGAGGACAACAATTGCGCCTGAAACTGTTTTACGGCAAGTTCATTGGCCGCCCCGGCTTCCTTCTGAGCTTCAACAACCGTCAAGGCATTTTTCTGAAGTTCGATGGTCTCATTGATAATATTCAATTCATTGTTCAACGACAGCAGGTCATAATAGGTATTTGCCACATTTGCAACCAGCCCGGTAGCAAACCACTTCTTCCCTTCGGAAGATTCCATGAAACGTGCAAGGGCGGCTTTCCGGTAATTGTTCAGTTTACCCCAGATATCGAGTTCCCATGAGCCTTCAAAGCCCAGGTTATAATCCCGCGTCTGTTGGGCTAGTTGTTCCCCGGTAGGATATTCTCCACCCTCATTACCGGCCCACGCTGCGGAATATTTCGCCATCCTGGATTGTCCCGCTGAACCATAAACTCCGACAGCAGGCAGAAGAAGGCCTCTCCGGTAAATCAGGTCACCCCTGGCAGCTTCCACCTGCTGCAGGCTCATTTTCAGATCGAGGTTACGATCAAGAGCTGTATCTACAAGGCCGATCAATGTAGTATCCCCAAAATAAATTCTCCAGGGCGTATCGGAAATACTGACGGAATCGTTAATCCCGGATTGCCCGAAGCCGGCCGGTATGGCAAGCCCGGCTGTCGGGTTCACGGAATCCTTCGAAACCCGGCAACTTCCAAGCGATAATATTATAAGAAAAAGGAAGGGTAAATAATATATCCGCCTATTCATAAGCTTTGATCTCTTTCTTTTCAGATTGAACAATTGATCCCTCCCTGTTTTTATCGGGCACCAGACGCTGACCCAGTTTTGAGAAGAATACATAAAGCCCGGGTATAATAAGAACACCGAACACGGTTCCGAAGATCATACCCCCGGCAGCAGCGGATCCGATAGTACGGTTGCCGTTTGCATCGACTCCTGTTGCCAGAACAAGGGGGATAAGCCCGGCAGTAAAAGCAAAGGATGTCATAAGTATCGGGCGCAACCTTGTTTTCGCACCCTCAATGGCCGCTTCAAATATATTCATACCGGAACGCCTTTTCTGGTTGGCGATTTCCACGATCAAGATTGCATTTTTACCGAGTATTCCAATCAGCATCAGAAAGGCAACCTGTGCATAAATGTTATTTTCCAGTCCCATTATTTTCAACAGGAAAAATGCCCCGAAAATCCCCATAGGCAGAAACAATATAACGGGAAGGGGAAGAGCGAAACTTTCATACTGGGCCGAGAGGATTAGATATACGAAAATCAGTGATATCAGGAAAATATAAATTCCCTCACCTCCCGAAGAAACTTCGTCGAAGGTAATGCCTGACCACTCAAAGCCATAGCCCTTGGGCAGTTTTGTGGCCGCCACTTCCTGAATTGCCTTGATCACATCTCCTGTTGAGTAACCCGGAGCTGCATCCCCGGTGATTTCGGCAGCCGTATACATATTATACCTGATGATCTGATCCGGTCCATACACTTTTTCCATATGCATGAAGGAAGAATAGGGAACCATTTTCCCGGCATCATTTTTCACATACAGGTTCATGATGTCTTCCGGAGTTTCCCTGTACCTCGGGTCAGCCTGAACCATCACCTTGAACATTTTTCCGAACCTAATAAAATTACTGGCATATTCACTTCCCACAAGAATTTCGAGATTGTCCATCGCCGCACTTACCGTAATACCTTTCTGTGCGGCTTTTTCGTAATCGATGTATAACATGTATTGCGGGAACCTGGCATCAAAAATGGTAAATACAGATTGTATCTCCGGTCTCTTTTTCAGTTCACTGAGAAAATTATCCGTGACCTCCTGCATTTTGTTCAGGTCATCCTTGCCGGACTTATCTTCGAGGTACATTTCAAATCCGCCTGCGTTACTGTAGCCGGGTACGGGAGGGGGCGCAAAAAATTCAAGTTCAGCAGATTTAATATCTCTTGTTTTCCTGTACATTTCTGCAATAACATCATTAACCGAAGCCTTCCTTTTATTCCAGTCCTTAAGGTTAAGGATCAATGTTCCGTAAATAGGCCCGGTCCCGTCGGCAAGAATATTCTGGCCGGCCAGAGATGACACGGATTGAACGGCACTCAGACTGCCTGCCACCTTCTCCACGCGGTCAACAACCGCGGAAGTCCTTTCCAGGGTAGCACCGCGGGGGAGGGTAATGGTCGCATACACCGTTCCCTGGTCTTCGTTCGGAATAAAGCCTGTGGGAGTGATCTTAGCCAGTCCCCAGGTTCCCAGGCTGAAAAGGATCAAAGTCCCGAAAATTATGGTCCTCCTGTTCAGGATATAGCCAACGAGCTTCCTGTATTTTTCTTCCAGTCCCTGGTACCAGGTATTGAAATTATAAAGGAAGCGTGAAACCGGGTTTTTAGTTGGAAGGTGATTATGCGCCAGTTTAGGCTTAAGCAATAAGGCACACAGGGCAGGAGACAATGTCAATGCAGTAAGCCCGGAAATAATAATGGAAATGGCCATGGTGATGGCAAACTGCCGGTAAAATACACCGACAGGTCCGTTCATGAATGATACAGGAATAAAGACTGCCGACATCACCAGGGTCATGGCGATGATGGCCCCGGCTATTTCCTTCATGGCAGCTTCGGTTGCCTTTACCGGGCCCAGTCCGGATTTTTCCATTTTTGCATGTACCGCTTCCACAACAACAATGGCATTGTCTACAACGATTCCAATGGCAAGGACCAGGGCAAATAATGTGATCATGTTGATTGACAGGCCGAAGAACTGCATGAAAAAGAATGTGCCCACCAGGGAGACCGGCACCGACAGTGCAGGAATAAGGGTTGAACGAAGGTCCTGCAGGAAGAGATATACCACCAGTGAAACAAGTAAAAATGCCTCAATGAAAGTTTTCAGCACTTCCAGGATGGAGGCATCAAGGAATTTAGAAACATCATAACTGATGCTGTAGTTCATTCCGGGAAGAAAGATATTTTTTTTCAGCTCTTGCATTTTAGCTTTCACCCTCCGGATTACTTCCTGCGCATTCGATCCGGGAAGCTGTTTAAGCATGATGGCAGCACTGGGCCTTCCGTTTCTTTTGGCCCGCACATCATAGAAAACGGTGCTCAATTCTATATTCGCGACATCCTTGAGCCGAATCAGTCCGCCGTTGGGATCAGCCCTGAGAATGATATTTTCGTACTCGCTTTCCTTTGTAAATTTCCCGGGGTAAAGCAGGGCGAACTGAAGGGACTGTGGTGTCTTATCGGAGCTTTCGCCCACCTGGCCCGGTGCGGCTTCTATATTTTGCGCCTGGAGTGCATCAATTACTTCCTGGGCTGAAAGATCATAGGCCGTCAGGCGATCGGGTTTCAGCCAGACCCTGATGGCATATTCACGCTGACCCATGACATCGATAAAACCGACGCCTTCTATCCTTTTAAGCTCGTCATATATATTGATCTGTGCGAAATTGTAAAGGAACTTCTCATCGAGGGTGGTGTCACTGCTGCTGATGTTCAGGTACATCAGCATACTGTTCACCTCTTTGCCGATTTCAAGCCCGTTATCCCGGACTTCAGGAGGGAGCATACCTACTACTGACGATACACGGTTCTGCACATTGACAGCCGCCATATCGATATCTGTTCCGGTCTTGAACCTTATCTGAATGCTTGCCGTCCCGTCATTTCCTGCAGTGGAAATCATATATTTCATTCCCGGGACACCGTTGATCACCCGTTCCAGGGGCCTTATGACCGCCTTGATCAGAGTTTCAGCATTCGCTCCCGGGTACTGGGCATTTACGTTCACCTCAGGAGGAGCAATATCGGGGAATTGAGTTACAGGCAACCGGAATATAGCCAGCAAGCCCAACAGCACAATCACCAGGGAAAGAACAATGGAAAGTACCGGTCGATGGATGAATCGATTAAACATGAATTACTCTGTGATTTTGATTACAATAAGCAGAAATGAAAATTATCTGTACATTGGATAAAAATGATTATTTCCCATCCATTAGGGCCAGTTGTTCCCCTGATTTAGGTGGAAGAAAACTGACTGATTCCACATTGACCTTGTCACCGTCATGTACGTCCTGTATTCCTTCATAAATAATTCTGTCGGAAGACGTCAGGCCTGAATTCAGGATATACAGGTTGGGAAGTGATATAACAGGGACGATTGCCTTCCTGTAAACCTGGTTGTTTTTATCCACGGCAAAGACATATATCTTATCCTGTACATCAAATGTGGATTTCTGGGGTACCAGAATGGCATTCGGGACCTCCTTTTTAACACGTACTGTTGCCGTAGCACCCTGCTGCAGCAACTGGCCGGGATTGGGAAATGAGGCGCGAAAGGTAATGTTGCCGGTTTCAGGATTAATATTATTGTCAATGGATTCTATCTTCCCGGCGTATGGATACAATTCCTGGTTAGCCAGGACCAGGTATACTTCCTGTCCGTCAAATCGGTGATCCGGATCCTGGTTACTCTTTTCTGATATGCTATCATGTTTACCTGTGGATCTCTCTGCCTGTGTTTTATCCAGGCTGTTGATCAGATCGAGATAGTCGCTCTCAGAAACATTGAAATAGGCATATACTTTTGAATTATCCGAGATCGTGGAGAGCAGGGTGCTTTCCTGGACCAGGCTTCCGACCTTATTGGGGATCCTTCCGATTACTCCATCGAAGGGAGCCGTGATCCGGGTATAGGAAAGGTTGAGCCTGGCATTTTCCTCTTCGGATCTTGCTTCTTCAATTTTTGCATTCAATGCATCCACTTTTGACTGGGCGATGTCAAGCTGGGTTTGCGATACTACATTTTTCGAAACCAGGTCTTTCGTGTTCCGTAATTCCACTTCAGCAGCTTTGGCATCAGCTATAGCGCTGTTGAGCATGGAGTTAGCCTGAATCACGTCAGCTTCATATTCCTTGCTGCTAATACTGAATAAAAGCTGTCCCTTCTTTACATGCTGTCCCTCGTCCACATAAATTTTTTCAACATATCCACCTACCCTTGATCTTAATTCCACGTAACGTTGTGCCTGTATATCTGCTACATAATCAACGGTATAGGAGGTATCCATAACCACCGGGTTTACTACCGGGTATATATCTTTTGCCAAGTCATTTTCAGGCTTCGCAGCAACCCGTTCCGATTTATCTTTAGTCAGGTAGACTATGAAAAAAAGCGCCACCAGAACCCCGAAAAATATCACAAGCCTTTTTCTTTTCATAGATTTAAAATGATTGAAACGCAAGGTTAATCCCTGTGTATTAGAAAAATCTTAGAAAGAGATTAGAATGGGATTAGAATTTACAATTGCCTCTTTGAGCTTAAATTAACGGTTTTTTGGCGTTACCTGATTCAGTAAAATAATATTTACTTCCGTTCCCTTATTTAATTCTGATTTTATATCGAGCGTACCTCCGTGCAGGTGGATGATTTTGTGCGCCAGGGAAAGTCCCACCCCAAATCCTTTAAATCCGCGCACATTGGATGCCCTGTAGAAAGGTTCCATTATGTTCTTTAATTCTTTATCGGGGATTCCTACGCCCTGATCCTTAATGGAAATATCAACGCCATTTTTAAGGTTCGATATCCGAACGATCACTTCTTTATTCTGTGAAAATTTACATGCATTGTCGATGATATTTGAAAAAGCTACGGTAAGCAGGTTCTGATTGCCCTGAACGACCAGCGCATCCGGATTCGAAGGAAGACCACCCATTTCCAAGGCGATCTTATTTTGAGGATTTATATTATCTATCGTTGATTTTACATGCACCAGCAGCGTATCAACCCGCAGAGGTTCCACAAGAAGGCTCTTGCCATCAGTTCCTGTCTGTGCCAGTTTCAGAAGGCTGTTTATAAGCAGGTCCAGCCTGTGCGCCTCTTTTTCGATGGTAAGCAGGGAATCCTTGTATTCTTCAATTGATCTTTCCTTATTCAGTGCCAGTTCAATTTCTCCAAGTATTACCGTAAGAGGGGTCCTTAGTTCGTGGGATGCATTATTGACAAAATTATTCTGCAGTTCAAAGGCTATTTCCAGGCGTTCCAGCATTTTATTAAACGTTACGGATAATTCATTGAGTTCGTCACGGTTCTTGCCGGTCTGTAATCGCAGATGAAGGTTGGATCCGCTGATATTATTTGCCTTTTCGGTAATCTCGGAAATGGGTGTGAGAACTTTCCCGGCATAGTACCTGCCTATAATGTATATGGCCCCAAGTCCCCAGAAAAAAGCGATCACCATAATATTTCGCAGGTCGATCATCATGATCCTTCCGTAACGGTTACTTGCAGATACCATAACAATGAAATCCCCCTGGTTATCGGGGTACAGGATCCCCGAATGGTAGGTAATCCCCGTTCTGAACTGGGCATATTTCTGGGAAAAGACATCCTGAATAAAATCCTCCGGCAACGCGGAAGTTGAATCCCCGAGGATCGTGCGGGTGGGAATATTGACCCGGATAAGCTTTTCCTTTTCATCAGGGAGCTTTTGAAGATATTGTTGCAGTATGCGGTTATATATCTTGGCGCTCAGCTCATCCTTTTCAAGATGGGATTGAGCAACAATAATGGTTCTCTCTTTCAGCCGCTGGTAAAATTCATTTTGTGTGTGCTGATAGGAAAAATAATAGATGAATATAAATATGCCCAACAGCAATGAACCTGTCATCACTGTAAACAACAAAGTAATTTTATTTCTTATTTTCATCGGATCCCGTATTATTCCTTCATGACATAACCCATGCCGATCACGGTATGGATCAATTTTTGACTAAAACCTTTATCAACCTTATTCCGGAGGTAGTTCACATAAACATCCACTACGTTGGTGCTCATATTGAAGTTTACATCCCATACATTCTCGAGAAGGTCGACCCTCGAGAGCACCTTCCTTTGATTCTTAAGAAAATATTCGAGTAATCTGAATTCAGTGGAAGTCAGCTTGATCTCATTTCCTGCTCTGCGTATGACCTTGGCATCAAGGTCCATTTGCAGATCTGCAATTTTCAGGATGGGCTGAGCATTGTCAGTCAGGTTTTTTCTCCGTAGCAGGGTCCTGATACGGGCGAGAAGCTCGCGGAATTTAAAGGGTTTTACCAGGTAATCGTCCGCTCCGCTATCCAGGCCTTTAACTATATTTTCTGTAGTCCCCAGTGCAGTCAGCATAATTACAGGTAATTCCTTATGTCCGGCTTCACGGATCTTTTTGCAGGCTTCAAAACCGTTCATTCCCGGAAGAACCACATCCAGGATCACCAGATCGACTACTTTCTGTATTAACATATTCAGCCCCATCTGGGCTTCGTAAGCGATCAAAACACTATACCCCTCTTCCTCCAGACCTTTTTTTATGAATGACGCAACATTTTGCTCATCTTCGATCAGAAGAATACTCTTCATGAAAATAACCAGTTTATGCCTGTACTCACGGAATAAATTATGCGAATTTATTACGCGAAAAAGGATATGAAGTGATAAAGTACTGAAATATTTTTAAAGTCCGGTCACCACAGGGTCAGACGTACCTGTCACCCTTTTTGTTTTTCACATCCTTAACGAAGGTTCTTATGGATTCTTCATTATCTTTCCTGCAGATAAGGAGGACGTCATCACAATCGGCGACCAGGTACCCGTCAAGGCCTTCCACCACGATCAGTTTATCATGGGAACCTTTAATGATGCTGTTTACGGATCCATAAGTAATTACATTGGCATCCAGCACATTATTATTTGAATCTTTTTCTTTCAAGTCATGAAGGGATGCCCATGATCCCAGGTCGGACCATCCGATATCAGCGAGCATCACATAGACATTATCGGCCTTTTCCATTACGCCATAATCAATGGAAATATTTTTAAAAAGCGGATAAACTTTCTGGAGGGCCTGGCTTTCATTTTCAGTGTTCAGGTCAGGGGTAATATTTTCAAAGAGCTCCGCCAGTTCAGGAAGATGTTTCTCGAAAGCCTTTATGATTACATTTACATGCCAGATGAAAATACCGGCATTCCAAACAAAATCGCCACTTTCAAGAAATTTTTTGGCGAGTTCAAGCTGTGGTTTTTCGGTGAAAGTCTTTACTTTTTTTATTGAATTCTCGCTGTCGAAATGATATTGGATATAACCGTATCCGGTTTCCGGGCGGTTAGGATTAATCCCGAGGGTAATAAGGATATCCTTATCCCGTGCATCGACCAGGCTATTGTGGATCACCTCCGAAAATTCCTTTTCTTTAATTATTGCATGATCCGCCGGTGTTATCACCATAACTGCCCGGGGATTGATTTTCCGGATCTTATAGCTGGCATAAGCAATGCAAGGAGCAGTATTCCTGCGTGCAGGCTCTGCAAGTATGCGGTCAGGCATCACATCCGGCAGTTGTTCCAGAACAACTTGTTTATAACTATCGCTGGTAACGATGAAAATATTCTCTTCAGGGCATACATCCAGGAACCGGCGGTAGGTAAGCTGCAACAATGAAGAACCGGATCCCAGCACATCCAGAAATTGTTTAGGCCTGTTATTCCGGCTATAGGGCCAGAAACGGCTGCCAATTCCTCCTGCCATAATTACTACGTAAAAATCATTATTCATAGTTGAAGAATTCATAATCTGCGAGTCAGTATCAACAAATATATTATAATTATGGCAATATCCTTATTTTTGCTGCCCGATACAACGGGGCAGGTATTTTATTAAAATTCCTGAGATTAATGATTTAAAATTGTCAACAGTTTATTAAATTTATTATAAGGAGCAGAGGTTTCAAATTTGGATTTTTCTAAATTATAATTGCACGGATTACAGCCGATGATTGAAAGAAAGTTGCGTAGTACCCTGAAAGAGGTTTTTGGTTATGATCAATTCCGTGGCAATCAGGAGGCTATTATAAAAAATGTCCTTAACGGAAAAAATACCTTCGTGATCATGCCCACAGGAGCCGGGAAATCTCTATGCTACCAGTTGCCGGCCCTGCTCATGGAAGGAACGGCGGTAGTCATATCACCGCTGATCGCATTGATGAAAAATCAGGTTGATCAGATGAATGCCCTGAGTATCAAAGCCGATTTTCTGAATTCCACACTTTCAAAAACCGAAATAAACCGGATAAAGAAAGATGTTCTGAACAACGATCTCAAGTTGCTTTATATCGCTCCTGAATCGCTCACAAAAGAAGATAATATCAGCTTTCTGAAAAAAGCGAATGTATGCTTTGCGGCGATTGACGAAGCCCATTGCATTTCGGAATGGGGTCATGATTTCAGACCGGAGTATCGCAGGATTCGTGCCATTCTTTCACAGGTCGATGAAAACCTGCCCGTTATTGCACTTACAGCCACAGCCACTCCCAAAGTTCAGCTTGATATAAAGAAGAACCTTAAGATCGAAGATGCCGTTATTTTCAAATCGTCCTTTAACCGGCCTAACCTTTATTATGAAGTGAGGCCCAAGAAACAGGTCAAAAAACAACTGATCAAATTCATCAAGGAAAATAAAGGGAAATCGGGGATAGTATACTGCCTGAGCCGGAAGAAAGTTGAAGAAATTGCACAGCTTCTGAATGTCAATGATATTAAGGCGGCCCCCTATCATGCCGGACTGGATTCGGGTGTCAGGGATAGGAACCAGGATGATTTCCTCAATGAGGATATCGAAGTAATTGTAGCCACCATTGCTTTTGGCATGGGGATTGACAAGCCCGATGTCAGGTTTGTCATTCATTACGATGCCCCGAAATCACTGGAAGGTTATTACCAGGAAACAGGGCGTGCCGGCCGTGACGGTCTCGAAGGCAATTGCATCATGTTCTACAGTTA
>JBJKSY010000287.1:0-3431 GCA_046703645.1 Cyclobacteriaceae bacterium | reverse complement strand
CAGGCGGCACAAAGCGTGAAACCTGCCGTAAGCTATGGCTGGGACTGGCATCCCAGGCTGATCCCTTCCGGGATCTGGGACAGTACCTGGCTGGAGGTAAGGGATAAAATGAAAATTGAAAATTTTGCGTTTGATTATAATATGTCGAAGAACCTCGACACGGCCAGGATAGAAGTTAATGCGGTTATAAGCCGGCCGGGTTCGCTTGTTAGTTTCCGGCTGATCGACAGGCAGGGCAGGATAATATTAAACAGGGAAGAAATAGTCAGCGGGAAAAATTTTGAATTCAAAACAGACCTTGCCGGTCCGGAATTATGGTGGTGCTGGGACCAGGGCGATCCGTATTTATATACTGCCGCTTTGCAGGTGCTGGAAGATACTACAGTTGTGGATGAAGCGGAAAGGAAGATCGGCTTCAGAACCGTACGCCTGGTCATGAACCCGGGAACCTGGAATGTGGAAGGATTTCCCAAAAGCCGCAGCGATCCGCCAATTACCCTTGAGTTGAACGGGAGAAGATTATTCTGCCGTGGAACTAACTGGGTGAACCCGGAAATATTCCCCGGGATCATCACCCGTGAAAGGTATAAGGAACTTCTGGATCTTGCCCTTCACGCAAACTTTAATTTACTGCGGGTCTGGGGAGGAGGCATAGTCAATAAAGAGTCATTTTTCGAACTCTGCGACGAGATGGGCATCATGGTATGGCAGGAGTTTCCACTGGCCTGTAATAATTATATAGGATCCCAGGCCTATCTTGGCGTTCTCCGCCAGGAAGCTACTTCAATCATTAACCGGCTAAAGCCGCATGCTTCATTGGTCCTGTGGTGCGGAGGCAATGAACTGTTCAATAACTGGTCGGGAATGACTGACCAGTCGCTGGCCTTGCGAATGCTGAACAGCCTGACGTATGACCTTGATCCCCTGCGTCCCTTTATCATGACTTCTCCTTTAATGGGCATGGGACATGGCAACTATGTTTTTAAGGATCCGCAAACCGGTAAGGAGGTTTTCCAGTCTATGCCTGAGGCAAAGAATACCGCTTATACAGAATTCGGTATTCCCAGTCCTTCGAGCATCGAAGTATTAAAATCATTCATCCCTGCTGATCAGTTATGGCCGCCCCGGCCTGGAACTGTTTGGGAAACTCATCATGCCTATCATGCATGGGTTGGCGATACCTGGCTTCAACAGGACCTTATCGAATCCTATTTCGGGCCTTCAAAAGACCTTGAGGACCTCATCGGGCATGGACAGCTTATGCAGGCGCAGGGTTATAAATGCATATTTGAAGAAGCCAGGAGGCAAAAGCCCGGGTGTTCCATGGCCCTGAACTGGTACTTCAATGAGCCCTGGCCTACGGCGGCAAATAACAGCCTTGTAAATTACCCGGCGATCACCAAACCGGCCTATTATGCCGTCGCTGCCTCATGCCGGCCTGTGCTTGCCAGTGCCAGGATACCCAGGTTCTCCTGGAAGCCGGGCGAGGAATTTTCTGTCGATCTTTACATGCTGAACGATTCACCGGATACCATTCCCCCGGGAAAAATGATCGTAAGCATTTTGGGCGATGAAGAGCTCAAGATCCTTGAGTGGGATTTCCCGGCGGTTCCGGCCAACCAGAATATAGAAGGTCCGTCGGCACGGATCTTGCTCCCTGACTGGAACAGCGAGGCATTTGATCTTGATCTTAAAGTCGAAAACAGATCTCAATATGATTCCGAATATATTTTATTGCTGAAAAATTCAGGAGATAATAAATAAATTAAAAAAACCGACCTAAATAGTTAAGTTAATGAATTTTTTAAAATTGATATTGACAATTATTATTTTCTATTCAATGTCTGTTAATGCCCAGGATGTTGAGAAAGAACTTAAGACCAGCATTACAGATGTTACGGTATTTTTAAATTCAGCTCAGATTACAAGGGTTGGAACCATTCAGATTCCCAAAGGAAAAACCAATATCCTTCTCAGGAAGCTTTCCCCTTATATTGATGGAAACAGCATACAGGTAAATGCCAAAGGTGATTTCACAATCCTTTCGGTTAATTACAGCATGGATTATCTTCAGGAACCGGCAAGCACTGAGAAGATCAACGAACTGACTAAACAAATAGCCGCCATCGACGATAGTCTTAGTTACTATAAAGCCTTATCTGAAACGAATGCAGGTACACTGGATATGCTTGATAAAAATAAAAAAATCGGTAACGAAAATACAGGTACAGACATAAACCAGTTAAAGCTTGCTGTTAAGTATTATGAACAGGAAGTAATATCAATTAAGACCGGTGAAATTCATAATGTAAAACGTAGTAAGGAATTACAGGATTTGAGAACTAAATTGAATAACCAGCTTTCGCAGATGAACAGTCAGCAAAACAGGCCAACGGGAATCATTACGATAGAAATAGAATCGGATAAATCTGTTGAAGGAGTATTTACTGTGAAGTACCAGGCTTCCAATGCATCGTGGAAACCCATGTATGACCTGAGAGCTGTTGATGTTTCAAGCCCCGTGGAGTTATATTATTATGCTTCAGTTACACAGAATACCGGTGAAGACTGGAATAATGTTAACATAGGGTTTTCCAACGCAAATCCCAATCAATCAGGTACCGCACCCCAGATCCAGCCATGGTACCTCGATTTTATACAAATGAACGCGACTCGGGGTTATCTTATGAACAAGGAAAAAGCTGCTTCAGGAATACCTGAGGTAAAACCAATGGCAGCAAGCCTTGATAAGGAAGAGAATGCTCGGACCATGGAAGTAAATGTTCAGGAGAACCAGACTTCATTCAGCTTCAGAGTGAATAATCCCTATTCGGTAAAATCAGGAACTGAAAATTCCAAAATCCAGTTGATGAAATATTCTATCCCTGCAACATACAGGTATTTTGTTGTGCCCAAACTGGATGATAATGCATTTCTTATTGCCAGTATAACGGGATGGGATCAATATAATCTTCTGCAGGGCGAGGCGAATCTTTACTTTGAAAATACTTTCGTAGGAAAGAGTATCATTGATCCCGACATACAATCCGATACAATGAGCATTTCGCTCGGCAGGGATAAAAGCGTGATAGTTTCAAGGAAAAAGGTTGACACCTATTCGCAGAAAAAGTTTATTGGCACCAATAAAATCGAAACCCGCGGATTCGATATTTCCGTAAGAAATAATAAATCGAAATCAATTGATCTGACTATAAAAGATCAGATTCCCGTCTCCACCCGAAGTGAAATAACCGTGAATGCACTTGAAACAGGTGGCGCCGATTTTGATAAAACTACAGGGATCCTTACCTGGCTTCTGAAATTGAATCCACAGGAACAGAAGGACCTGAAATTCCAGTATGAGGTCCGTTACCCGAAAAATCAGAGGGTGATCCTGGAATAATCCCTGCGATGATGGTTGCACATTCATT
>JBJKSY010000286.1:0-4254 GCA_046703645.1 Cyclobacteriaceae bacterium | reverse complement strand
AAGCCTGTGTGGTACTTACCTTTTCATGTCCCAGCATCTGGGAAATAGCCGTTAAAGGAATTCCCATTTCATCGGCAATGGAGGCATAGGAATGCCGGGTTACATAACTGGTTAATTTTTCTTCAATCCCTGCCAGTTTCGCGATTTCTTTAAGATTTTTATTATACCGGTGTCTCGCCCATTCAAGATCCTTATACTGACCGACTGCGGATTCCCTGGTGATTACCGGTAACAGATAATCGTCTTTCTTCTTGTCTTTGGTGAAATATTTCAGGACAGGTAATAATTGATCCGGGATTTTAATATTCAATGGCTGACGGGTTTTCTGGCGTTCGTACTGAATCCTGCCATCGACTATATTGGACATTTTAAGGTGAACCAGGTCAACATAAGGCATTCCCTGAAGGTAGAAGCTCATAAGGAATATATTCCGGTCCGTTTGCAAGGTAGAGTTTTCAGGCAATTCCAGATCCATTATCTTTTGAATGGCTTCCAATGAAATAGCCCTTTTTCTGGCTTTCCCATTTTTCACTACATAATATTTGAAAGGATAACCTTCTTCCTCGGCATAACCGGCCCTTATTGCCTTATTGTAGATTGCCCGTATCGTCCGCATATAAACCGCCAGTCCCCCGATTGAATTGCCCCTAGACATGTAGTCTATTTCGTACTTTTTAAGGAAATCAAGGTTCAATTCATTAAAGGTAAAATCTTTCTGTTTCCTGAAGTTCTTTAATGACCTGAGTACATCATCATAACTGTTGGCGGTACCGATTCTTTTTGCCTCAATAAGGTCTTTGATCTGGTCTTCAATGAAAGAGAACACGCTGTTTTGGGATACGCTCGAGACAAGTCTTTCCTTAAGCTGAGTAATCGAAAAATATTTTAATTCACCCTTTTCTTTTAACTTGGTAATTATGTCAATTAACCTGGCTTTATGCTTGGTAAGATAATTATTCAGACGCTGCGGAGATTCAGTTCCCGGAAAATTGTTTTTGACGCACCGGTTTTTATTGTCCCAGAACTTCCGTGGCGTCGAGTATCCCGTAGAGATCCCGGTTGTTTTTCTGTTATGGGTGACACGATACATAATAGGGTAGGAGCCATCCTTTTTTGGTCTCCTGAGATCGAGTGAAAGAATAACGTTGGTTGTCATAGCTTTAAAAATTTGCACGCAATTTGCACGCACTTATAGTACAATTATGGTTCAATATACAATTTACAAGTGCCTAAATCAAATAATTTCGCGGTTTTAAAAACATATCACATCAAAATAGTACAATTTTTGACTGATTTGTAATCAGCGGGTCGTTGGTTCGAATCCGACTGGGGGCTCAGGTTTATTTTTTGATTTGGGGATTTAGTGATTTGTTGATTCTGGGTATTCTAAAATCGGCATATGACTAAATCCGAAACAATGCATTTTCAACCGGTACAGCGATAAAGGTTATATCTACCGGAAATTGAGCGGTGGTTCATAGTGAAGGGAATAGCTGTATCAAAATCCCCTCGGAGTTCACATAATAGATAGAAATTGGCTTTAGAATCCTGGAAGTTCATAATATTAAATTTTCTCTGTTATCTGTTTTATAATAATACAGATTACAATACAAATTTTGATATGAAGAGGGACGTGATCAGGAACGTAGCATTGTAAAGTTTATACTATATTTAATATTAGATCAGCGTGTAAAGCATGGACATGTCGAATAAATATATTTTATTCATAACAATTATTTCATTATTATTTTCATGTAACCTTTAAGATTGCAGATGTTACACCATCTTGGATACAGCAATCGATATTTCATTAAAGGATAGTTTCGGCAATCATTTACTTAACCCGGAATATGCAGAGGCTTACGACAAGGATTAACTATATAATTTTATCCTGAACCTTTAAAATCAAAACTTCCGGCCACTTTCATATATTCGAAAGAAATAAGTACATTCGATAACCTGGATAAGCTATGTCATGAGGCGAATATTAACTATTCTGGTTTTGACAGGCATTGCAGTCGAGAACTTTCCCAAAGCTGTTATTTATATTCAGTACGAGATTGGTCAGGAATATATTGCCAAAAACCTTTGCATCATGAGGAATGATCCCATGAATACCTGCCAGGGCCGATGTTATCTGAAAAAGCAGTTGCTTAAGGAAAACAAAAGAGAACGATCATCACCCGCACAGAATTCCCGTGAGTTTAAAGATTTGAAATTATTTTTTCAGTACAATATCCAATTTTCATTTATTCAGACATTCACAGGAAGGCCCAATTTCGGACTTTATCATTTTATTGTAAAGATTCCCCCTAATTTTGAGATTTTCCACCCTCCTCAAATCTTTTTTGTTAAGCCCTTTTTTGCTTAAAAGGATACTGCCGGTTTTGAATGACGATTTAATTCGTTCGGATTGGCCTCAATACTCTTTCTTATTTCAAACACGCGAAATATTGCAGATAAATATGTCCTGGTAATGCGGTGACAAATAATAAGTTTTAACAATAAATTACAGAAATACGGAATTCCGCCTATAAGATATTTCGTTTTCATCGAATGCAATTTTCCATTCATGAATTCCACGAAAGCATGCCATGATATATTGCATTATTGAAAACATCTTCAGGCTGTAATAAAACAATTAACCTGTAAAAAAAAGGTTGAAGTCATACCCTGCGCGAAATGTATCAGTCAAGTACTGGTACAGCATTTATCTCGATGTAATTATTAAAACGGAAAATTGTAAAATGAATAGATTAAAATATTTAAGAATAAAATCAGGCAGTATTATTCTGCTTTATCTAGTGACTTTCTTATTAGCTTGCTTAACAGCAAAAGCAGCACTTCCCGTTACAGGTAAGATAACGGGTAAAGTGACCGACAAAAAAACCGGGCAGCCTATAGAGGGTGCTACCATTTCCATACCCGACTTGAAAATAGGCACCAGTACAGATGCAAGTGGTAATTATGAATTGGAAAATCTTCCTTCTGGTGAATATTTAATTCAGGTAATGATGATCGGCTATGCCTCTGTCACTGAGACAATCAACCTGGGAACTATAAAAAAAATCGATTTTAAGCTATCTGTCTCTAATTACGAAATGGCCGATGTTGTCATTACAGCGTTGAGCAGTACCACCACACGACAGCGCGCCACTATACCAATATCCGTTATTTCGGATCGCATGATAGAAGAAGGTGAGGCCAATACGGCAATCGACCTGATTTCGTCTCAGCCCGGTGTTAATGCCACTACCGAAGGTCCGGGCACAACCAAACCACAGATCAATGGACTAGGGTTTAACCGTGTTTTGGTGCTTACAGATGGTTTGCCGCAGGAAGATTTTCAATGGGGTGACGATCACGGTATTTTAATAGATCCTTATGCTGTGCATGATACAGAGGTGATCAAAGGGCCGGCATCACTGCAATATGGCGCCAGCGCCGAAGCAGGAGTCATCAGCTTTAAATCCGAGCCTTTTCCTTCAAGCGCTACCATTCTTGGAAGTGTCCTAACTGAATACCATACCAATAACGGCTATCTTGGTACTTCGTTGCATATAGCGGGGAATAACAAAGGTTTTGTATGGGATTTAAGAGGCAGCGGCGAAGAGGCTCATGCCTACTCAGATCCTAAAGACGGTTATGTATGGGGTTCAGCCTGGATACAGGATAATGGCAGGCTGAGGATCGGGATAAATCGGTCTTGGGGATATTCGAGATTTACTTTTAGTGCCCTTCACAGGCGAATACAAGTGCCCGACGGCAACCGTGACAGCACAGGCCGATTTATATTCGATACACCCGTCAACGGCAAGGTTTACCCGACTAAATCTGATTTCCATTCATATTCAGCTAATATCGCTGGCGACAAGTTGCTGGACGAGTACCAGGCATGGTGGCAAAACAGCATCAATGTTGGTTCAGGCGAAATGAACATGGATATTGGCTACACAATGAGCGTACATCACGACATCGATTCGGGCTATGTAGGCACGTGTAACATGTTTGTAAATGATATTCCATACTCACTTAAGTTCCAGTTTGATGACCGGAAGTCGGGCCTCAAATTCACGACTGGGATTAATGGCCTTTACGAATGGCAAAATAATGGTCCGGAGCCGCCTGCGCCATACGTAGGAGATTTTGAAATCCCAAATTACATCAACTTCGAGATAGGCAGTTATGCAATCGTTGAAAAGAATTTTAAAAACCTGACGCTTAGTGGTGGATTGCGTATAGACCATACCAATT
>JBJKSY010000285.1:0-7392 GCA_046703645.1 Cyclobacteriaceae bacterium | reverse complement strand
GAAATAAAAGGTCTTCAAAAAATATAACAATCGTGTCAATAATTAATTATTTAAGGACCAGGTTCTTCCCGGGAAGTTTTTATCTGGCAGTTCCGCTGATTTTTCTTGTACTTTCCTGTAAACCCGGAAACAGGAATCAACCGGTTGAAGAAAATGAAAACTACATAAATAATCGCCCGCCGTTACGTCCCAATCCATACATCGAATTACCCCTGGGTTCCATACGGCCGAAAGGCTGGCTTCTTGATCAGCTTAAACGCCAGAGAAACGGACTGACAGGCCATCTCGATGAAATTTACAGTTCCGTGGTGGGACCCCGGAATGGCTGGCTCGGCGGCGATGGCGATGGCTGGGAAAGTGGACCTTACTGGCTCGACGGGCTGGTGCCGCTGGCCTATACCCTTAATGACAGCATGCTGATCACTAAAGCAAAACCCTGGATTGAATGGTCAATCAATCATCAGCAGGCTGACGGTTATTTCGGCCCTGTTCCATTTTCAACTCCGCCGGCTCCCGAACCTGGATTGCAAAGAGGGCTGCGGAAAGACTGGTGGCCGAAAATTGTTATGCTGAAGGTGCTTAAACAATATTATGAGGCAACCGGTGATAAAAGGGTATTAACCCTGATGACCAATTATTTTCGTTACCAGCTCCGTGAATTACCAAATACTCCCCTTGATTACTGGTCATTCTGGGCCAACCGGCGCGGAGCCGACAATCTTATGGCAGTGTATTGGCTTTACAATATTACCGGCGACAGGTTCCTGCTCGACCTGGGTGAATTGATCCACCGCCAAACTTATCCTTATACGGAAATATTTATGCACGGAGATTGCGGGAGACAAAATTCGGTGGATCAGTTATATCCGAATAATACATCGAATAAATACCCCTTCAACCAGGAACTTCTCGGGAAACTCTGTCTCTCGCAAATCCGGAGTTTTCACGGCGTAAACCTGGCACAGGGAATCAAGGCTCCCCTGATCTATTTCCAGGCACATCCCGATTCAATATATCTAAAAGCTGTTTTGAAGGCATTCAGGGATCTTGATGAATTTCATGGCCAGGCCCAGGGAATGTTCGGGGCCGATGAAGCCATCCATGGGAATAACCCGGTACAGGGAATCGAATTCTGTTCCGTAGTGGAAATGATGTATTCACTGGAGACAATGCTTACCATCACGGGAGATGTTCAGTTTGCCGACCATCTTGAACGGATTGCCTTTAATGCACTGCCCACTCAGGCCAATGATGATTTCACTGCCCGACAATACTTCCAGAGCGCCAATCAGCCGGAGATTATCAGGGCCAGGCATGGTTTTTTTGAAGATGATAACAACGGGGAAACAGATCTTTGTTATGGCGTTTTATCCGGATATCCCTGCTGTACCTGTAATATGCACCAGGGTTGGCCAAAATTTACAAGGAACCTGTTTTATGCATCAGCAGATAATGGAGTGGCTTCCCTGATCTACGCGCCCTGTGAAGTAAACGTTCTCGCAGGTGATCATATAAATGTACATATAGAGGAAGAAACCGATTATCCGTTCGATAGCGTCATTACCTTTAAGATCGACCCCGAAAAGGAGGTGGAATTTCCCTTTCATTTGCGGATCCCTTCCTGGTGTAAAAGGGCAGAAATTGAATTGAATAATCAAACAGTTAACGAGCCCCAGGGAGGAAAGATCATCATGATAAGAAAAAAATGGAAAAAAGGAGATATTGTCCGGGTGGTATTTCCTATGCATATTACTACATCACGGTGGTATATGAATTCCGTTGCCGTCGAACGGGGGCCCCTGGTGTATTCGCTGAAAATAAAAGAAGATTGGAAATTCATACACAACACCGATAAATGGGGGAACTTCTGGGATGTTTTAGCCGGCTCAGCCTGGAATTACGGACTCCCGGAGAACGCAATTAAAGATCCTGCAAAAGGATTCAGGATAATTTTCAATAATAGTTCATCCCGATACCCCTGGAACCAGGAAAATGCTCCTGTTCTTTTAAAAACCACAGCCAAAATTATCCCGGACTGGAAAATATATAATGCAACCGCAGGGCCGATCCCTCCCGAAGGTTCAATGCAAAGCCTGAAAAATGCCCCTTCTGATAGCGTTACCCTGATACCCTATGGATGTACGACCCTGAGAATCACTGAATTCCCTGTTTTAGAATAAAATAATTCTTTTTTAGTCAGAAATATATCAATTTTAATGTTTTCACGTTTAATGTTTAAACATTTATATAATGGATAGAAAAGAATTTCTGACAAAACTTGGATTCAGTGCAGCAGCGATTGCGGCCGTTTCAACTCTCGGCGCCCTTCACGGATGTTCAGCGAACAGCGGAAGTCCGTTCCCAAACGCAAAGGCGGATTTCACCATTGATCTTACGGATCCTGCCTACGCAACATTAAAAACAGTGGGTGGTTATATTGTGAAGGATGGCGTGGTTGTGGCTCATACAAAAGACGGAACTTTTGCCGCTGTAACAGTTGTATGCAGTCATCAGGGAAACCCATATGTAATGTTTGATGGTTCAACAAATACTTTCTTCTGTCCTGTACATGGCGCCCGTTACAGCACAACCGGCCAGGGACTGAATTTCCAGGGGTCAAATGGTTTGAAGACCTACAAAGTAGATGTGAACGGGACCCAGCTCCATGTTTACGGTTGATCTCTTCCCGATCCGGGAATCTATTTGATCCCCGGGGATTACTGCCGATGAAGGGTCGTCACGGCCATGTGTATTGAAATTTAATTAAATGCAAAATCCGGAAATGAAAATCTCCGGATTTATATTTTCAGCATAACAATGCATCCAAGCGTATCACAAGATCAATTCCGTTCTATTTTTCACCATAGATGGTAATGCTGAATATTCCAAGACCCGACTTCCTGTATTCCTCAAGTTCTTCCCGGCTGATGTATTCCAGCATGACCTCTTCAGGTACCGCAGCAGGTTTTTGACGCTGAATGATTATGTTTTTAAATCCTGCATCTCTGATAAATCCTTTATATTCATCTATATCTATCGCGCCTGAAATACATCCCGCATAGAGTGCTGCTGACTCCCTGAGTCCTGCCGGCATGGTCCCTTTTGTAACGATATCCGAAATACTGAAATGACCTCCTGGTTTCAGAACCCGGTAAGTTTCCCTGAAGGCCTTCTTTTTATCGGGTACAAGGTTCATAACGCAATTACTTACCACAACATCGGCCAATCCATCCGGCAGCGGCATGTTTTCAATATCGCCTTTCACAAATTCAATGTTCTCATAACCCATCTTAAGTTTATTTAACCGGGCCTTTGCCACCATGGCTTCACTGAAATCAAGGCCTACCACTTTGCCGGACTCCCCTGTCAGGGCCCTTGCGACAAAGCAATCATTTCCGGCTCCTGAGCCCAGGTCAAGTACCGTGTCCCCCGGGCTGATCCTGGCATATTCGGTGGGAATACCACAGCCCAGTTTCAGGTCAGCCTCGGAATTATATCCATCAAGCTTGCTGTAATCGTCTGCCATAACGGAATATTCCGTATTATCTTTTTTATTGCCGCAGCAACACGATGAATTTGAATTCAGGGCAATGGTACTGTACTTCTCATTTACCTCTTTTTTGATTTGTTCAGCGCTTTTCATATTCTATTGGTTTATTGTAATATTACGATCTATAAGGTTAAATTTTTTTAACAACAGTCCTTGCCCTTGTATGAATCAAAGAGGGTTTCCATGAAATCCTTGGCCTCTTCCCAGGCCTTATCATTAATACAATAATTGATCCTGGGTCCTTCAATATCTCCCTGAATTATACCGATGTTTTTCAGCTCTTTCAGGTGCTGGCTGATAGTTGATTGAGCCAGCGGCAATACATCCACCAGGTCACCACAAATACAGGCTTTTGTCCTGACAAGATACTCAATGATCGCCACCCTGGCCGGATGGGCGAAAGCCTTTGCATACCTGGCAATCTGGTTTTGCCTGCTGCTGAATACTTCTGTTTTGGTTATTCCCATAATCGATATATCGTAATATTACGATTAAATTCAGAAAATCGCAAAATTCTGACGCTAAAATTTCAAAAGGCTGAATTACAACCTGTGGAATTCCGGTGTATCTCCTATCCCTCAGGACCTGTTAAGGACCATGAAAAGATCTAATTTATCACATTAACATTAACCACTGCACTTACGACCACCGCCACGGTAAAACTAACGGGTTTATCGCTTACGGTTCCATCAATTGTACCGGCCACGGAATTTCCATCCTTAAAATCGGCGGCAATGGCATCGAGGGAAACCTTGTCGAAAGGTATTGTGGTCACGGTTGCGTTGTCAGAAAGGGTCTTTAAATCCACGTTGGTCAGATCATAGGAAATCGATCCGAATTTAATATGTCCGGTGAGCGTTACACCCTGTGCGCCTGAATAATTGGCGATTCTATAGGTCACCTTGCTGACCGTATAACTCTTTATCTGGCTCAGGTACTTCGCAATATGGGAATTGGAGCCCGCTTCAATATTGAAGGTGTCGGTAAATGTGGATGGGTCGGAAGAGGTTATGCTGACATTAAAATCCTTTTCAATATCCCCGTTAACATCCACGGTTCCTAAACTTTCAATTTTATTACACCCAAAAAGTGTTGCAAGGCTGATAATAAGAATATATCCTGAATATTTCATATTATATATTTGATTAATACAATGCAAGTTAGTAAATACTATAATAATTCATATGATTTTCGGATTTTAATTTACCCGGAAGTTGTTTGTCATCTTTTATTCCAATGATAATTCATGAATTGAGCTTAAATGGCTTTTAATATAATGGCATGAATTGCAAATAGGTTAAAAGTTGACATACCCTGCCAGGCCCAGGATGAAAAGTATTAAAGTGCCGGTCCCTAATATAATGCTCACCAGGAATCCCAGCCGGAACCATTTGAGCCGGCTTCCCAGTTTTTGCAAAAGAACATCTTCCTGTGTAGTTGACAATATGAATGATTGGGCTTTATCCCTCGGTTTACTGACGGCTAATTTCCCGGTTCGGTCATTTGCTTCGCCAAGTACATATAGTGGCTGCCCGAGAGGAATGATCTTTTCCGAAATATGGAATCCTGTGGTCCTGCCATAAGGGTAAGATGTTGACAAACCCAGTTTTCCTGCCAGACGGGGATCCAGCGAAGATACATTCGTATTGTAGGACTGCACCGGGAATATATCAGCTCCTTCCGGGAGTATTTCGATCTCTTTTTCATTATCTATTAATTGAAAAGGCAGGGACTGCCTGTTGGAAGACAGTGCATCCGACCGGATTTGCGTACGCGTAACAAGCCTTCCCTGGTTATCTCGTTCCTGTACCTGCACTTCGTAACTTCGTGTAATCCTGTGTTCCGCATATACGCATGAAGTTCCGGTAACCGGGGCTATCAGCGGGTTGTCAGATTTGACGGTTCCGGATAATTCTACATATTGCTGGTATGTGTCCTTCCCGAATTCGATTAGGAAATGCTCATGATTTTCCTGTATAACATCGACGGATGATCTCTCAACCCTGCTGATATTATCGTACTGTTTTTTGACTTTCCTGAAGTACAGGTAAAAAATTATCCCGGCGATGAGCAGGACCAGGGGAATTAAAAGGATTTCCATAACTAAAAAATTTTCCGAAATATCGTAAATGCGACTTATAAAATACAGGGAAAATGTTAAAATCGAATATGACAGGTCCCGGGCAAAGGCGGCAAAATTCCAGGGATCTCAAATTCTGTTTGCCCCGTATCAATAAAAACCAAAGTTTTATTAATTTGCCCGCCTAAAAGTCAAATGTCCCGCTTAAACTGTCAGACATATGAATAGAAGAAATTTTTTTAAAACTTCCGTAATTGGTGGAACAGTTATTGCCACCGGATCGCTGAATGCCTGCAGCCCGGATCAACAGGTGGCCTTAGCACCCGGTCCGTTGATCCCTCCTTTTGATCTTGACGAGGTAACAGTCTCTCAACTTGGTCAGTTTATGGCGGAAGGTAAATTCACTTCCGAAGAAATTATTCAGAAATACCTTGACCGTATTGCAGCACTCGACAGGAAGGGCCCGGAATTGATGTCCATCATCGAAGTGAACCCTGATGCTCTTACAATTGCCAGGTCACTGGACCAGGAAAGGAAATCCGGGAAAGTCAGGGGTCCGCTTCATGGAATCCCCGTTGTGGTAAAGGATAATATCGATACCGGTGATAAAATGCAAACCACAGCAGGATCCTTTGCCCTGGAAGGATTTCATGCAACCGCGGATGCATTCATCATCGACAATTTGAAGAAAGCCGGCGCCATAATACTGGGGAAAGCGAATCTCAGCGAATGGGCGAATATCCGTTCAACGCGTTCCTCCAGCGGCTGGAGCGGGCGGGGAGGGCAGTCTAAAAACCCATACGATACAAAGCGAAGTCCCTGTGGATCCAGCTCCGGTTCGGCTATAGCCGTTTCTGCCAACCTTACGGCGCTGGCCATCGGTACCGAAACGGATGGCTCCATCGTATGCCCTTCCTCCATGAATGGAATCGTAGGAATCAAGCCGACCCTTGGCCTTTTGTCAAGGAAAGGTATAATTCCCATATCCCACAGTCAGGATACTGCCGGCCCGATGGCCAGGACGGTGAAAGATGCGGCAATTTTGTTAACAGTATTGCAGGGAAAAGATGAATCAGATCCGGCATCGGCCGGCTTCCCGGATCAGGCACCGGATTATTCCCGCTGCTTTGATCCCAGGGCCATGCAGGGGGCAAGGATCGGCGTCGTCAGGGATTTTATGGGATTTCATTCCGAAACGGATAAGGTAATGGAAGATGCCATTACCCGGATGAAAAACCTGGGAGCCATTCTTGTGGATGTTAACTGTGCTGAGAACAGGCCCGAATGGGGAAAGGCCGAATGGCAGGTCCTGCTTTATGAATTAAAAGCGGATATGAATAAATATCTGGCTGAACATCCCAATGCGCCGGTAAAGACACTTCAGGATATCATAGATTTCGATATAGCTCATAAGGACAAGGAAATGGAATGGTTCGGCCAGGAAATCTTTATTGAAGCCCAGAAGAAGGGTGATTTAAATGAACCTGAATACAAGGACGCTCTTAAGACATCGAAAGATCAGACACAGGGCATAATCAATAAAACCATTTCAGAGAATAAACTGAAAGCTCTGGTAATGCCTACAAATGCTCCCGCCTGGTCAATTGACCTGGTGGATGGTGATCATGATATGGGTGGAACTTCCGACCTGGCTGCCATTTCAGGTTACCCAAGCATAACGGTTCCTGCAGGAAGTGTTCATGGATTGCCTATTGGAATATCTTTTGTCGGGAAAGCCTGGGATGAAAGCACCCTGATCTCA
>JBJKSY010000284.1:0-4661 GCA_046703645.1 Cyclobacteriaceae bacterium | reverse complement strand
GTCCGAGGCAGAGAACGGGCCTGTAGAATATCCTTATCTGCGATTGGATCTTACACTTGCATCACAGACCTGCAAGAGCCAGCCCTGCATTTCGATGCCTCATTATCAATCCGGCAAGGCGGGGGATTGACGAGACATAGCCGCTTTTAATTAAGCAGCTAAGGCGTAATTATATTCGCCGTCTATTGATTTGCAGTTTGTTATACAGGTAATACTACAAACACCCGGCATGCTAATACCCGGCCTGCTCTTACTGTCAATTCCGGTCGGCCCCGGTATATGCAATAGTTTTAACGTTACAAAGTTAAAAAAGTTCATCCACCTTTCTGAGCCGTTTTTATTTTTTATTGTTCAGTTTCAATAACCGGATTTATTTTATTATTTTGTGGCCATGGGCAATTATATGGTATCGGCCAGGAAGTACCGTCCCTCCGACTTTGACGAAGTGATCGGCCAGGAACATATTACAACAACCCTCAAAAATGCCATCGACAATGAACAACTTGCCCAGGCTATGCTTTTCTGCGGCCCAAGAGGTGTCGGAAAGACAACCTGTGCAAGGATTGTTGCCCGGCTGATCAATAATTTTGACAAGAATATTGTCCTGGGCCCTTCTGCAGCCCTTAATATCTATGAACTGGATGCTGCCTCCAATAACTCGGTGGATGATATTCGGAACCTGATCGACCAGGTAAGGTTCCCGCCACAATACGGCAGGTATAAGGTATATATCATTGATGAAGTTCATATGCTTTCTACCCAGGCTTTCAATGCTTTCCTGAAGACCCTGGAAGAACCTCCATCCTATTCCATCTTTATCCTGGCAACCACTGAGAAACACAAGGTGCTTCCTACCATACTTTCAAGATGCCAGATCTTTGATTTTAACAGGATATCGGTCCAGGATATCGCCGATCACCTTTATAAGATCGCCATCCGTGAGAAAATTGATGTGGAACCGGAGGCCATTCATCTTATGGCACAGAAATCCGAAGGCGCCATGCGGGATGCCCTGTCGTTATTCGACCTGCTGGTTACCTATGCCGCCGGGAGCAAACTCACCTATAAGCTTACGGTGGACAATCTCCATATCCTGGATTACGATTATTATTTCAAGATCACGGATGCCTTTATCAATGAAGATCTTGCGGGTGTCCTGCTGACCTTTGATGAAATTATTAAAAAGGGATTTGACGGTCAGAATTTTATTATTGGCCTTGCCGAACATTTCAGGAACCTGCTGGTATGCAAGGACAAAGAAACCCTGCAGCTTTTTGAGATAACTGAGGGTTTACGCGACCGCTACCTGGAACAAACGCGTACAATCGATAATTCATTCCTGATCTCGGCAATCAACCTTGCTCATCAATGTGACCTTAATTTCAAAGGAAGTAAAAACCAAAGGCTTCATGTCGAGATTACCCTGATGAAAATCACCTATCTGAATTCTGCAATAAAGGTAAAATCAGAATCCGCAGAAGAGCCGGAAACTAAAAAAAAAACATTAAACAAGACTTCTGATCCCCCGCCGCCTCCTGATACGGAGGAAGAAAAGGAAACCTTTTCTGAAAAAACAGATGCCGGGGAACTACCTGCAAACGGTAACGGAAAACGGACGGTAAGCATTCCGACCATGAAGGATATCCGGAAAAAAGTCCTTAAGGAATCCGGAAATAATGAACCCTCTGCCAGATCCATGATCACAGAAGAGAAAACCGGTAACTCCTTCACGATAGAAGAATTACAAGAAGCCTGGAATGAATTCCTGGCAGGTCTGAAGTCCGCCGGGAAAGATCGTGAATGCACCCTGATGGGGAAAAATTATACCGTTGAAGAGGGCAACAGGATCATTATTGAAATCGATAATCTGCTGGAAGATGATATTCTGAACTGGTTCAAGGCGGATCTCATTTCCTTTTTACACAAAAAACTGGCCAACCGTCAAATTACCATTGAAACCCGGGTGAAAAAATCTGCTACTGGTCTAAAACTGTATACAAGCACCGACAAATTCAATTATCTCTCAAAAAAATACCCTGCCCTGAATTCATTGAAAAGCAAACTGGGTCTTGATCCTGAATTCTGAAAATATTTTTAAAAGGGTATATGGGGGGGACCGGAATTAAATAATTCCCTTCACATCTTCAAGGGCATTCTCAGTCAAGGGTTTGGTGATGAACTTTATTACATGATCATTATTAACGATCTTATCTATATCACGTTTGTTATCAGAGCTTGATAGTATGATCACTTTGCACCTGTCTTTCAGAATTTCCTCGAATTTTTCAAATTCATACAAAAACACAAAACCATCCACTATAGGCATGTTGATATCCAGAAATATAAGTTCCGGAATGCCCGAAGATGATTTTTTATTCTCTTCAAGATATTCCAAGGCACTCTTTCCGGAGTTTTTAATTATTACCTGCTTGGCAAATTTTGTGATTTCTATAATTCTTCTGCTGATAAAATTGTCAGTATCGTTATCATCAACCAACATTACCAGGTTTATATCCTTACCATCCTTTCCCATGGATCACACAATGACAGTAGTTTACGTAAATTTAATTTTCTTTGTAATATAGGATTTTAAACATGAAAAAATCAATTATTCAATAAATAATACAGTACAAATATAAGCAATGGTAAAAGTCCGGCTAATAATTCTCTCAAATTTTACTACAGGTGTAATATGTATATTATATATGAAATAATCTTTCACTCTCAATTACGTTTGAGGATTTTAAGATTTTCCCCGATTTTCAACTGAGTCGTGCTTTTATTATTCCATAATTGCAGTTCCTGGAGTGTTACATTGAATTTTCTTGCGATACTATACATCGTATCACCTTTCCGGACCTCATATTGAATGTAAGAATCTTCTCCATTATTCACTTTTTTAACGGTTGTCACAATATCCTGCAGGGGTTCCTTCAGATATAGTTGCTGACCGATCTGGATTGATGCATCTTCAGGGAGGTCGTTAATCCTGATCAATGAATCAATGGGTATTTTGTACTTTTTCGAGATTGCATATAAGGTTTCCCCCTTTTCTACGACATGGAACAAGGGGCTGGCTGACTCAATGCTATCCTTTGATTCGGCAATTGTTACCTGATTATCAGCATTTTCCGTCAATCCTGTTGTATCTTCTTCGCGGGTGTTTACTATTTGTTCAGGTCGGGCTAATGGCAGGGGTTGCTGTAAAGTATCTGCTGCAACAGGATTAATTTTCAGGGAATCAGTCAATGATCTCATTTTCTTTAAATTACCTTTATTTTCAACTATCTGAGTTGCTGGTTCCTGAGGTATTTTAACATACCTTACATCCACATCCGGTGGACGGATATACCGGATCCATAAAACCATTCCCGGTCTTATTTCCGATGCGCCGGCAAGCCTGTTCTTTAACAGGAGCTTCTTAAGTTTTACCCCGTATTTCTGGGATATCTGCCATAAACTCTGACCATTTAATACAGTGTGATAATATTCCCTCGCTTTATTATGTTTTGGCCTGAAATAATAAACCTGCCCGCTATCAATTGCCGCATCAAGAGTAATATCATTGATTTTGACAAACTTGCTTATAGGTATACCGCCGAGCTCAGCAAGCTTCTGGATATCGTCTCCATTATTCCCTATTATTCCAGGCAAGCCATTTATTCTCTCGATCCGCGAACCGGAATCCTTTTTTTCCTTTATTATCGGATATTCAGAACTGTTGGGAGAAGGATTCGATCCTGTATCCATATTTTCAGAAGGTGTATTCTGTGCCAGCAATTTCTCCGGCATGGATCCGGGTACGATTACAACATAAGTTTTATCTTCTGGGATACGATTTGACTTAAGCCATTTGTTATACAGGGCCAGCTCATCGGGATCTATATTCAGTTCCCTAGCAATCTGATTAAGGGTCTTGCCGCCACCCCGGGTGTATTCGGTTAAGGTAATATCCGGTTTCCCCATTTTGGAGAGCTCATATTCGAAAAGGATCTTATGCGCCAGGAATTTCCGGAGATACCAATGCGTTTCCTTTCCAAGATCCATTTTTTTAGCCCCGAAATATTTCTGATCTACATAGGATTCAGCACCTCCTCTTCCCGTGTTATAGGACAGGACCGCGTAAAGCCAGTTATGGTAATAGAAATTATTGGTTTTAAGATACCGGGCGGCTCCCTGTGTAGCCGACACTATATTCATTCTTTCATCTACACTGGAATTGATTTTCAGACCCACTTCATTTGCAGCCGGTTCTTTCAATTGCCAGAATCCGACGGCATTGGCTGAGGACACTGCATCAGCAATCAGGGCAGATTCCTGTAATGCGAGGTACTTAATGTCGTCAGGCACCCCTTCTTCCCGGAAAATACGTTCAATTATAGGGAAATACTGCTGTGCCCTTTCCAGTTTTACCTGGAAATATTTTGGACTTGCCGATAGAGCATTGACTTCCGTTTGAATCTCTTTACGAAGCGCTTCCGTAAAATGCAGTTCAATGCCGACACATTCCATCCTTGACGGTACCTCAATGGTTTGTGAATTTCCGTAAAAGGAAAGCATCAGGAAGATCATCGAAGGAATTATACCTTTCTTCATGCTTTTTTCCTTATTAACATGAGACCATCCCTTACCGGAAGCAAAATATTTTCAACCCGGCTGTC
>JBJKSY010000283.1:0-5058 GCA_046703645.1 Cyclobacteriaceae bacterium | reverse complement strand
CTTAAATCCTTGCAAGGCTACCCCCGCGAGCACAAAAGCCGGAATTCGAGATAACCTTACAGATGGAGTATGGGATTAATAATGGAACTTTTTTGAATACCGGAGATCTATGAAAAAAACTTTACTTTTCGTCTGCACTTTGTTAATAAGCAGTTGGAGCCTGGCAGCTTCAGGCACGGGTGACGTGGTCCTCAATGAAATCTATTCCAGGGGTACATCATCCAATCCTGACTGGATTGAAATATATAATCCTTCATCTTCCGGGGCCGATATCAGCGGATATAAAATATATGATACAGGAGGTCAGAGCGGATCAAAGCCCAAAAAGGAACTTCCTTCGGGTACACTTATTCCAGCCCATGGATATTATGTTATTGTAACTGATGATGGGACGTCAGGTGCATTCGGGCTTTCCAGCTCCGGGGAAGAAGTATGGCTTGAAGACAGCTCCGGTATTGTAATTGATTCCGTGAATTTCCCGGCATTGGCTGCCGGCCAGTCCTATGGCAGGATACCGGATGGAGGTTCCTGGCAAATTCTTTATACATTATCCAGGGGCTCCGCCAATAGTTCATTTGTTGCGGGCAGTCCTGTAGTAATGAATGAGGTATATTCAAGGGGAACAAATACCGACCCTGACTGGATCGAACTGTATAATTCATCCACATCACCCGTTGATATAAGCAATTATAAAATATATGATACCGGAGGAGAAACCGGATCCAAACCAAAAAAAGAATTCCCTGCCGGCACTATTATTCCCGGCAGAGGATTTTATGTGATCGTGACCGATGATACTACTGCCGGCGGGTTCGGGCTTTCCGGGTCAGGAGAAGAGGTATGGCTTGAAAATGATTTACGGAATGTAATTGATACTGTCAATTTTCCTGCCTTATCATCGGACCAGTCCTATGCCAGGATGCCTGACGGGGGCAACTGGCAGGTAGTGAATAATATTACCCGGGGGGAATCCAATAATTACAGCTCTGCATATAATCCTATCGTTTTGAATGAAGTTTATACTTCCGGGAACAGTTCCCCGGATTGGATAGAATTATTCAACCTCTCAGGATCTTCGGTGGATATCGGCGGGTACAGGATCTTCGACCATAACGGGGAGAGCGGCTCTTTGCCAAAAAAGGAAATACCTTCCGGCACCGTAATAGATGCGGACGGCTTTTATATTATTGTAACCAATGACTCTTCTTCAGGGAGCTTTGATCTCCCTGCTGCCGGTGAAAAAATATGGCTTCAGGATTCCTCAGGAACTTCCATTGATTCGGTGACATACCCTACTCTCACCAAAACGGAATCATACGGACGGGTCCCTGACGGAGGGAACTGGCAGCTTTTGAATTCACCGACGAAAGGCGGCTCCAATATAAACTTCCTTTCCGGGAGTAAAATCCTGATGAATGAGATCTATACAAGGGGAACCAGTTCAAATCCCGACTGGATCGAGATCTATAACACTTCTTCCCTGCCGGTTGATATCAGCGGATACAGGATATATGACATCGGCGGTCAAAGCGGCACCAAGCCAAAGAAAGAATTACCCGCGGGCACTTTTATCGCAGGAAATAATTTTATGGTCATCGTAACCGATGATACCACGGCCAGCGGATTCGGACTTTCCAACTCTGGCGAGAAAGTATGGCTTGAGAACGCCGGTCAATCCGTTATAGACACTGTTACCTTTCCAGCCCTGGAAGATTCCTTGTCCTACGGGAGAATCCCTGACGGCGGTGAATGGCATATCCTTAACCGGATCACCCGGGGAAAATCCAATGTCGTACCGACAGCTTTAGCTGCAGATGAACCGGAATACCGGACTTTCCGTTTGTTCCAGAATTATCCGAATCCCTGCAGCGGGTCTACAACGATCTCCTTCAGCATTCCAATAGCTTCATACGTGAGTGTCAGTCTCATGGACGGGACAGGCAATGAAATAAAAATCCTGTTCTACGGTTTCATGCAGCCCGGGACATATCATGTTCAATGGAATTCCGGGGTTTATCCTTCAGGTATTTACTTTTATGAACTTAACGCCGGCAATTTCCATGCGGGCAAAAAGCTGATCATTCAAAGATGAGTTCCGTGTTATAGTGAGAACCAATAGGATAACTTCACTAGGAATATGCTGTCCGGAAACCGGTTCCACAACTGGTTGAAGGAATTACCCAGGCTCGTTCCTGCCGGTGTCACAAAATCCGTACGGTCGGCAGACCAGACAACATACAGGAAAGACCCCGGCCTGTACTCCCACTTGGCTACGAAATTGGAACGGAACTGATGAAAATTAAAATCGGGATTTTCGATAGAATAATCATAAATATTATCGTTCCCTTCATCGAGCCAGAGAGTATTCCCCGTAAGGATCGGGTACTTGTAAAAACTGAACCGGTCATTGAACTCCCGGGCTTTGGGTGCTGTAACATATTTGAATTCCGAGTAGCTCCCTCTTGATACGAAGGGGCTTCCGTAATACTGGATAGAAAACTCGGGTGTTATACTGTAATCAACCCGGAATGTAATTCCCAGCGTCTGCTGATTTACGGTTCCGAGGATATACCGGTATCCCGATTTTATATCCAGGGTGGTTACATATTGCAGCTCGTTACGGTTACCGGAATAATTTGCGTTAATGTCGAACGCCAGTGTATTGACCGGGCGAAGGTTCAAGCCGGGGCCAATCATAAAGTTTTGCAGCGAATGATCCCCATTCCGGTTAATCTGGTATTCCAGTAAAAAAGAATATTTTTTTGCATGATCTGTGCTGATCTGCCCGGTAGATCCGAAGGTATAGGGCACCTTCATATCATATCCCCCCCGAAGCAACCGGGTATCAATTGCCGGCGTATGATAAATAAGGTTAAAGAATAAATTCCATTTATTCAGGAACTGGGTATTATAGGCAAACTGTAACCCCGATCCCAGGTAAGTGCTGTTGAAATTCCACATATTGATCTCCTGAAGATCCACGGAATAAAACCGGAAAATCGACACGGGATGAATAACCCGGTACGATACTTCATTGACCTGGTTTAAGAGATCGGCCGTTTGCATATACCCGACATCATTCAGGTCAAGCCCGGGAGATATCCATTTCAATTCCGTGGAATACCGGATTTTTCCCGTCCCCCTGCCGAGCCGGAGTTTTCCTCCATACCCTCCAAGACTGGTGCGGGTACTGTCGAAGTTCAGGTAAGAAGCTCCGGGGCGCTGGAAATAACGTGCAGAAGCTTCCTGTAAGGCGGTGATTGCCCGGGTACTTCCGTCGATCTGGCTCCCGATCATCATGGCCTGAAAATAATATTTTTTATTCGCCCATTGAGATAAGAAATCGAGCCCGCCTGTATAGGCATTGTTTGCAAGAAAATCAAGTGAACTACTGTTGATAAAACGGTTTGTGGAGGTAAATATTCCTCCTATCACGGTATTGCCCTCATGATAATCCTTCTGAACCCTCGCCACTGTAAAGTTAGTCAGGGGTTCCACAGGCATATGGCTGATATTACCATCGGCATCACTTACTTTGGCATTTTCCCGGGCCGTTATACTTTGTAAAACTCCGATAGAAAGTCCATCGGCAGTTTTGCCGCTTAGCTTAATCGCACTCAGGATAGTGGTTCTTTCCGGGGATTTTACATAGTGTCCTGAAAGTGTATCAAGATTAAGTGACGGGGCATGACCGATTCTCCTTGAATAGAACAGGTTCATGTCGACGGTATCATACTGGAAGATGGTTTTACCTTCCAGGAAGAAGGGTCTTTTCTCTTCATACAAAGTCTCAAAGGCCGTAAGGTTCATGACTGATGGGTCGGATTCAACCTGCCCGAAGTCCGGATTGACTGTAAGGTCGAGGGTGAAATTACTGGATACCCCGATCTTGGCATCAAGTCCGGCATTCCCACTCCATGTCCTGCCTTTATCGGCAAAAGGATTGGATAGATCTTTTTGATATGTGGCAAGCTGTCCCAGGGTAAAAGGCATGATCTCGAGGCGGCTTGATTTTTTAAGATCGCGGATCCCATGAAGTTCCCCGAACTGATAAATGATCCCGGGCCCTGTTTTGGATAAAGGTTCCCAGTCGCTCTCCTCCTGCGCCCGGTCAAGCCAGCGCCAGCAATGCATGCCCCAAACCTGAACATCCTGTGTGCTGTATCTTAGCTGGCTCAGCGGTATTTCCATTTCAGCCGTCCAGGCACTGTCTTCCATCCCGGTTTTTCCATACCAGACAGGATTCCAGGATACATCCCAGTTCTCGGGGTTGGTCAGTACCAGGTCGATCTTCTGTCCATAGGCGGTAAGATCAAACTCAAAGCCCGTCCTGTGATCGTGATAGCTGTCGAAGTTGATCCCGACGATATCTCCTGCAAAATCGTCGCGAAGGCCTGCGTAGCGGTGTATCTTATCCGGTTCGGTATCAAAGGCCCGGATAGCCACATAAATGTTCTTATCGTCATAAAGGATTTTCAATTCCGTTCTTTGCGGCGGCTTTGCTCCCTGGTTGGGCGTATATTCTGTAAAGTCAGACGCCCATACACCGGTCTTCCAGCATGCATCATTAAGATTCCCGTCTATCACCGGCCTTGCGGTAGTAAGTCGCATGGTGGTATATACCCTGGGTTTACGGGCCCCCGGAATGCTGTCACGGGGTTGTAAATATTCTGATGAAAATACGCTTGATCGGCTGAAAGAGATCCCTCTGCCGAAAAGAAAAAAAATAAGAGCCAGGATCCATATCCTTACAAATACTTTCTCCATTTAAAAAAATATTTCGTGAAAAATTCTTGGCAAAAATAGGCGATAAAAGTCTTTATGAAAGGTAATTATGAATTTCTCTTCGAAATTATTGTGCCTTTTACCTAATCCAGGACTGCCTGCAAGCAGTGCTTCATGGTATTTGACCGGTCATTTTTGCCTCCCGATATTTTTTTATGTTTCGATTAGGAAACCGGCAATACCTAACACCATAATGACAGAAGCAACTACCAGTAACCGGGGAACCAGGATGGCAATACCCCCGGTAACCGAGGCCAGGAGCACAAATTCATT
>JBJKSY010000282.1:0-3573 GCA_046703645.1 Cyclobacteriaceae bacterium | reverse complement strand
AATGTATCTGAAATAAACAAATCGGGAAATGGGGAAATGCGGAGGCGGGGGAATTTTAATGAAAATAATAAACAATTTTCCGCGGTATCTGCGGAGTTAATTCTTTAATTTATCCGATCTTAATAGGATACTATAAAACTTATTATGGAGAAATAAAATATCATCGTCTGCGATTTCTGCGGGAAACTTTAACCGGTGACAAGTGAACGGTGACTAGTCACTCGTCACTTGTCACTCGTCACTGAATAGAATGAATCTGAAATCAACAAATAAATAAATTTGATAATAGAGGCGATAAAACTAATTTAACAGGATTTATAAACACCATCATAAATGAGTAATAACATACTTACATCTTATTTCCTTCGCGAACTTGAAGCAGAAGCTGCGGCATCACGAAAATGCGTTGAAAGAATTCCCGAAAGCCTGTTCGGCTGGAAACCCCATGAAAGATCCATGTTAATGGGATACCTTGCCCAACTGGTCGCCGAGATCCCGAGCTGGATAACGATCATGCTGGAAAAATCGGAAATTGATTTCGCTACTTATGAACGAAATAAACCGGAAAACACAAAGGAGCTTGTCAGCCTTCTGGAGCGGAACCTCGAAGGCGCACGGTCGGCATTGAAAAAATCTACCGATGCCAATCTGGCTGAAATGTGCTACCTGAAGAATAATGGTAAAATCCTTATGAGCATGACCAAAGAAGTAAACACAGGAACTTCACTGAACCACTGGGTGCATCACCGGGGACAGTTAACCGTATACATGAGGCTGAATAATATTGCGGTTCCATCCATTTATGGCCCTTCAGCCGATGACACAAATTTCTGAAAGGAATTTTCTGCATAAGGACTTGCTGATTCTTCTTAAGAGGAGTTAAAATCCCGGTGAAGGATGATAATGGATCCATGCCAGGATCCCTGTTGCCAGGATCATGAGTTTTACAAGCTTGAATATCATGTTCCGGACAAAAAAATTCCGGTATTCCGATTTGAGCTTTACATTTACTGAAGTCCCGGCTTCCATATATATTTTTAAAGGGCAATCATTAATGGCCGGAACGCTGAAAGGTCACCCTTCGTATTGAAGAAAAATTATTTCAGGCGGAATTCGAGCTCAATTTCATCCCTGACGGGGATCCCGTTATAACCGGTAACCGGGATCTCCGGTTTCATTTTCCTGTATTCATCCATCACATTTTCCCTGATCCCACAGATTGAAAAACCATGTTTCTGGTAAAATTCAAGTGCATGGGTATTGTCATTGGTCGTCACCAGCCATACACGTTCTACCCCGCTGAACCGGGCTGTTTCTTTTACTTGTTCAATCAGCATTTTACCGACGCCGGCCTGTTCTTTTTTTGCCAGAAGAGAAGTAATTTCAATGTTCCGCATATCTTCCTGGTAAGTAAGGAATCCTATGGGCACGGATATTTCAGTTGCGATAAATCCCCGCTGATCGTGCAGAATGATCTTTTTTCCCTTGCTGATCATTTCCCGTGATCCCCAGGTCTCAACCCACTGGCTTTCCAGCCATAACAGGTCAGTTTTTTCCAAAGGTCTTATTTCCATAAAATTTTACCGGATTAACTTAAAAGAAATGTAAATCATACAGCCCTAACCTGTAATATTAGAAATATTTATTCATTCTTATTAAACTTTTTCATTTTGCCGCCCGTCTTTTTATCAACAACTCAACAATCCATGTTTTCGTCATTTTTTAAAAACTCCATTAGGAATATTCTGAAATACAGGCTTTATTCCTTCATCAACCTGACCGGCCTCGCCATTGCCGTCGCCCTGGGCATCCTGATCTACCTTTATATCAGGGACGAATTAAACTATGATAGTTTTCATTCACACAAAGCTTCGATTTACCGGATTGAAGTTAAGAATTATGTTTACGGGGAAGAACCTGCAAGTTTCCACCTTGAGAAAGACCATTCCTTCCGGTTTGCATGGCTGCCCCTGGCCTTCGGCCCTACCGTTAAGGAAGAGATCCCGGATATTGTCGAATATACCAGGTATTCAAATGATGAGGGGATCATGCTCGTCGGCGATAAGACTTTTAATGAAAAGTTGAATTTCGTCGATCCCGGCTTCCTGAAAATGTTCGATTTCCCGATGATTGCAGGAAACCGGAATTCCGCGCTGAACGATCTTCACAGCCTGGTTATTACACCGTCTGTTGCAAAAAAATATTTTGGCGATGAAAACCCGCTGGGTAAATCCGTACGGCTGAATATCTGGGACCAGGTGGAAGATTTCATCATTTCGGGCATCATTAAGGACCCTCCGGGAAATTCCAGCTTTAAATTCAATGTACTGGTACGGTATGAAATGCGCCCTTTTTACAAGGAAGATCTGGATAGCTGGAATTCCTTTACCGCTTATGTATTTATTGAACTTTCCCGGAACGCTCAAATGAATAATTTCCTTGGCAATCTTGACAGGTTCAAGGAAAAATACTTCGGAAAATCCATCCTCGACGAAAGGGCAAAGCACAACCTGCCGGCATCTGCCAAAGTGATGGAACTTATGGCAAATCCCCTGACTCAAATTCATCTTGACAAAAATGTTATCTGGTACGATGTCAGCGATATCGTCTATTCCTATATCCTCGGCGGGATCGGGTTGCTTATCTTTTTAATGGCTTGCCTGAATTATATATCACTCGCCGTTACCAGCGCTTCCGGAAGGTCAAAGGAGATAGGGGTACGGAAGGTACTCGGAGCGAACCGGAATTCCCTTGCGCAACAATTCTGGGCAGAATCACAATTACTGGCCTTCATTTCCGTCATCCTTGGAATCGTGCTTTCCTTTTTCCTTATTATTCCTTTTAACCATTACACCGGAAAATCACTGTCTATTGCGCCCGCCCTGGATCCATGGTTCATTTTATTCCTGGTGCTGGCGACATTACTGACAGGTCTGCTTGCCGGGGGTTATCCTGCCTTGTATCTTTCCCGATTCCAGCCTGTGGAAGTATTGACAAGAAAAAGGTCAGGGAAATATAATATTTCCTTTACCCGGGGAATGGTGATCGTGCAATATGCGCTTTCAGGCGTGTTGATAACGAGTGCGCTTGTAATGTTCCGACAGATGCACTACGTAACCCGTCAAAACCTGGGATATAACAAGGAGCAGGTACTGGTGGTCCCTACACATACAGGTTGGTCGGATGAAGGCGAACGATTTGTAAATAATCTGAAAAACAGCCTGAAAGGAAAACCTGGCATCCGGTCAGTATCTGGTGTCAATTTTTCGTTCAACCGGGGAGGCTGGTCACAGAATGGATTTGAAATTAACGGAAAACAGCATTATGCCTATATATACCGGGTAGATCCGGATTATGCCGGGACCCTGGAAATAAAAATTATTCAAGGCCGTGATTTCCATGAACAGGATGTTTACGATGCGAACCATGCCATACTTGTGAATGAATCCCTGGTCCGCGATATGGGATGGGCGAACCCGGTGGGCGAACACCTCTACTGGAGGAAGGACAGCGTGGCCGACGAGGTGGTAGGCGTTGTTAAGGATTACCATTTCCTTGCCTTTACGGAAAAGA
>JBJKSY010000281.1:0-15070 GCA_046703645.1 Cyclobacteriaceae bacterium | reverse complement strand
TCCCCTTGCAGGTTTCACAATGAACATAAACATCGGGGAGGAAATCCATTTCTATCAGCCGCATGCCGCCTCCCTGACAGGTTTCGCAGCGTCCTCCTTTTACATTGAAGGAAAACCGGCCCGGTTTGTAACCCCGGATCTTTGATTCAGGCAGTTCCGCAAACAAGGACCGGATATCGGTAAAAACCCCCGTATAGGTTGCCGGATTAGAGCGCGGTGTCCGGCCGATCGGGGACTGGTCGATCTCGATGACCTTGTCGATATTTTCAATTCCTGCTACCTCATCATAAGCAAGCGGAACTTTTTTTGAATGGTATAACTTTCTTGAAAGTATGGGGAACAGGGTGTCATGGATGAGTGTGGACTTGCCGCTGCCGGAGACTCCTGTTATGCAGATCATGGTGCCCAGGGGAAATTCCACATTTATATTTTTAAGGTTATTTCCTTTTGCCCCTTTCAGAGAAATAAATTTTCCTTTCGCCGGTCTTCTTTTACGGGGCACCTCGATTTTTACAGTGCCGTTCAGGTAAGACGCGGTGAGTGAGCCGTTTTTCAGGAATTCGGCAGGGGATCCCTGGGCAACGATATGGCCGCCATGAATGCCCGGGCCCGGACCGATATCCACGAGATAGTCGGCAGCAAGCATCATATCCTTATCATGTTCAACCACGATCACCGTATTTCCGATATCCCTCAGGTCTCTCAGCGCATTGATCAGCTTGTGGTTATCACGCTGGTGAAGACCGATGCTGGGCTCATCGAGAATATACAACACGCCTACAAGCTGGGTACCGATCTGTGTTGCCAGGCGGATCCGCTGGGCCTCTCCACCGGAAAGAGTCCGGAGGGGACGGTTAAGATCAAGGTAGTCGAGCCCGACATCAAGGAGAAACCGGATTCTTTTACGTATCTCCTTAAGGATCTCAGTAGCAATGATGCGTTGTGAATGCTCCAGGTGGTCTTCAAGGCGGTCAAACCATCCGTGAAGCTCCCTAATATTCATGGATGCCAGTTCGGCAATATTTTTTTCATGGATCTTAAAATAAAGGGCTTGTTTCTTCAGCCGGGTTCCCTGGCATTCTTCACAGACTTTGGTGACGGTAAAATCATCGATCCACTGTTGCATCCTGTCGGAACCCCATTCTTTTTGTTTTTCCAGGAATTTAATGATCCCCTCGAATTTTGTATTCCATTCCGTGCCGGGGTACTTTATGGAACTTACTGCAACAGGCACTTCATCGCCATAGAGTAATATTTTAATTGCCTCTTCCGGAACCTTTTTCAATGGCGTTGTGAGGGCAACGTCAAATTTTTTCAGGATAGCCTCGATTTTTTTAAAGATCCAGATATCCCGGTATTCGCCGAGAGGTGCTATTCCTCCCCTGCTGATGCTCAATTCAGGGTCGGGGATCACGGATTCCCTCGTCACCTCATCGATTTCGCCCAGTCCGTTACATACCGGGCAGGCGCCATAAGGCGAGTTAAAGGAAAACAGGTTGGGAGCAGGTTCATCATAGGAGAGGCCTGTTTCCGGGTCCATTAAAAATCTGGAGAAAAAATGCACCTTATTCCTGTCATCAAGTACCATGAGAATTCCTTTTCCATGGAAAAGCGCTGTAGTAACCGAATCCGTAAGTCTCTTCCTCTCCTTTTCTTCAGGGATAACCTTATCGATCACTATTTCAATATCATGGATCTTGTACCTGTCGACCTGGGTTTTAGGCCCTATGTCAATAATCTCCCCGTCAACGCGGGCCTTGAGGTATCCTGACTTACGTATCTGGACAAACAACTCCCGGTAATGGCCTTTACGCCCCTTTACGACAGGAGCAAGCAATGTGATCTTTTTTTTATTTAAATTTTTAATGAGCTGGTTAATGATCTGTTCCTGGGATTGTCTTATCATGCGGTTCCCGGAAATATAGGAAAAAGCTTCACCAGCCCTGGCAAACAGCAACCGCATAAAATCATAGATCTCGGTTGCCGTACCTACTGTGGAGCGTGGGTTCCTGGAAGTGGTCTTCTGTTCAATCGAGATCACCGGGCTGAGGCCGTTTATCTTATCCACATCAGGCCGTTCCAGTTCGCCGATGAAAGACCTGGCATAGGCTGAGAAACTTTCCATGTATCTTCGCTGGCCCTCGGCATAGATCGTATCAAAGGCCAGCGAGGATTTTCCGCTTCCGCTTATACCCGTGATTACAACCAGCTTATTCCTGGGAATGACAACATCAATATTTTTCAGGTTATGTTCCCGGGCTCCGAAAACCTCAATGAATTCCTCCCTTATTTCTCCGGTTGCGGATAATTCAGCGTTGCTTTTTACTTTTACCATTGTTTAAGCCGGATGATCAACTTAGAATTTTAACTACTCTTCCGGGGACTGCCGGTCATCACCGATCATCAGGCTGTCTTCGGAAGGCGGAACTTCTTTCGAATAAACCGGATGATTCACCGGAATTTCCAGGGTGACCGGTTTTTCCGGATCCCTGATCGTCAGATGATTGGTACGTAACCAGGGGTTATACCGTTTCAATAATTTATAATCAAGACCCTGTGACAAAGCATAATCAGCCAGGTCAGTAACTGTATTATTAATAATAACTTCCCTGACGGCTTCGGGTTTATAATATTCGTCTTCCGATATCCTGAACCCGTATCTGAGCGGATGGGTGAATATTTCCTTTGTCGCCAATATCCTGAAAATATAGCGGGAAGTTTCATCATTCAACAGGAGGTCATAATAAGAATCCATTTTTTGCATTTCCATGGACTTAGTCAATGCATGCATGCCCATATTGTATGCCGCCGCCGCGTCGGTCCAGGTTCCGAATTTTTCCTTTGCCTTGAGAAGGAACTGGCAGGCAGCTTCTGTGGATCTAACCGGATTATACCGCTCATCGATCTCGCTGTTAACGGTAAGTCCAAGTTCCCGGGCCGATCCTTCCGTCAGTTGCCAGAAACCGACTGCTCCCCGCGGGGAAACAACGTTCGAGAGACCGCTTTCAACCAAAGGGAGATATAGAAAATCGAGCGGAATATTATTTTTCTTCAGTATCGGTGTCATGATCGGGAACCACCTCCCGCTTCGTTTCATCAGCAACAAAGTATTGGAATGGAAATAAGCATTTGACAGGATTTCCTTGTCATACCTTTCACGCAGGTCAATATCGTTCATCGGCATTTTCTCGCCCGCAAATTCCAGGTTTTCCGGAATCGGGTAAGGTCTTGCGATCATTGAAGGAAGGCTGTCGTCAGCCGGTTTTTCTGTTTCGCCATTGTCAAAATAGGCAGAAACAAAGTACCCGGATGCAAGCAGGATAAGCAGGGCAGCCAGCAGCCCGCTGTTTTTTTTAGCCATCAGAAGTTCGGAGCTAACATATACTTGGTATAGAAATCATTTATAATTTCCACCGCTTCTTCGGGTGTATCGACAAGGTAAAACAGATCGAAATCCCATTCACTGATATTACCTTCCGTTTCATATACGGTCTTTTCAAACCATTCGATCAATCCTTTCCAGTAGTCTTTTCCGACCAGGACAATCGGGAACTGTCCTATCTTTTTGGTCTGGATCAGGGTTAGCGCTTCGAAAATCTCGTCCAAGGTCCCGAATCCTCCCGGCATTCCGATGAATCCCTGGGCATAACGTACAAACATAACCTTTCTTACAAAAAAATAATCGAAGGAAATCAGTTTATCGGAATCGATGAAATCGTTATTCTCCTGTTCAAAGGGAAGCTTTATATTTAATCCTACCGATTTTCCATTAGCATCCATGGCGCCACGGTTTCCTGCCTCCATGATCCCGGGCCCGCCGCCGGTTATCACCCCATATCCATTCTCAACCAGCATGCGGGCAATATCCCGGGCCATCTGGTAATATTTATTATCCTCCGTAGTCCTGGCAGAACCGAAGATCGTAATGCAGGGGCCAATCTTGGCCAGTTTTTCGAAGCCTTCCACGAATTCAGCCATGATCTTGAATATGGACCAGGAGTCGGCACTTTTAATGCTCGACCAATCCCTTTCCGAAAAGGCTTCGCGTATCTGTTTTGCTTCTTCCTTGAGGATCTTTACATGTTTCTTTTTTCTTTTTTCAATAAGCTGGTATTTGACGCCTTCCTTTTTATCCTTTTTCTTGGGAGCTGCCTGCTCTCCTCCTCCGTTCGGGGTCTTATGATTATTCCCGTTATTCGAATTTCCGTTCTTTGTTGTCATTTTTTCAATAGATCATTTAAAGCCTCATTGATATTCTTAAATTCAAAATTAAAACCCGCCGATTCAATTTTTACACCTGATACCCTGTTACTGCCAAGCACAGTCGAAGACATTTCTCCAAAAACCATCCGGATCACGAAAGCCGGAACATTCGGAAGAAAAAAGGGTTTGTGTAAAGTGGATGCAATTGCTTTCATCATTTCCTTATTGGTAACAGGTTCAGGAGAAACCGCATTATAAATGCCCTTCAAATCAGAATTTCGAATTGCCGACAATATGATCCGTGAAAGATCCTTTATATGTATCCAGCTTATGTACTGGTCACCTTTCCCCAGCCCGGCGCCCAGCCCGGCATTCACGACAGGAATGATCTTTTTTAGAAAGCCTCCTTCAGACCATAACACAACACCGTTCCTGAGGATAACGGTCCGGATCCCCAGGGAACCGATCCTGAGGGCAGATGCTTCCCATTCCCTGGTAACTGTCGCCAGGAAATCATCTCCCGGTTTATTCCTCGATTCATCCATGAGTATCGAACCCGTATTCCATCCGTAATAGGTGCTTCCGGATGATGAAATGAAGGATTTAACCTTATTAGGTGATCGGGATATATTATTATATAAAAGTTCAGCCGTTTTTACCCGGCTGTCAAGGATCTCCTTTTTACGGGTTGCAGTCCATTTTTTACCGGCAATATTAGCGCCGGCCAGGTGAATGATATGATCGGCAAATTGCAGGGCTTCAGGATCGAGGAAACCCTTATCGATATCCCAGGTCCAGGATTTAAAATGAGGGCGGGAAATTTTTTCCCGAGTGAGAATACCAACTTCATATCCTTCCCGAACCAGGAGTTCTGAAAGATATTTACCTATCATTCCGGTACCCCCGGTGATCAGCACATTATCAGCCATAGATGTCAGGAATTCAACATAAAAAAATAAAAATAATAAAAAAACGCCCCATTTAAAAACAGGGCGTCTTTGATCATGACACCGGTGTGGTGTATTTCTACGATTAACTAAAACTTACCACCAGGCCTTGTAGGTAGTAATTTCCTTTCCTCCCATTTTCTGTATCTCGGCATTATAATTCGTGGCATTGATGGTAGCCTCGCTTGTGGGGTATAAAAACCTGGAAGGTATTGCCCCGCCGTTCAGGTTGGCAGCACCCCCGGTATCAAAGGCCGGGTAGCCTGTGCGGCGATATTCGATCCAGCCCTCAAATCCATTATCGATATTGACAAGCCACTTCTGGGTAATGATCTCCTTCATGGCATTGGCGGTGGAGGAATTATCAAAAGCCACGCCGGGATGTGTTAAATAAGCGGCCGCCATGCCCGGATCAAGTCCGATTTCAGCATAGGCGCCTATTACGCCATTGTTATAATAAGTAGCGGCACTACCGGTAATAATTTCCTTCAGGGCAGCTTCGGCCAGAATAAATTCCTGTTCGGCATAGGTGATGACTCTCGCTTTCAGAAGGTTCTTGTTGGAGCCGTCCCTGTAACTATTGTTGAACAACGAAGAAGAATTTGCCTGATCGCTGGTTGCATCAACGACAATCGGCATCCCGCCGTAATTACTGAAGCTGAATCCTGATGCTGAAGCATTTGAAGTCGGGGCAAAATAAGTGCTTATCCTGGCAGTATCACCTGTTGCAGAAAATACATTATATAATGTGCTATTCATGTATTTCACGTCAAAGTCACCGGAGCGTTCCGTCAGGCTGACCCAGTTGTAGGGAAGGGTATTCGGCAAAAGCAAAGCGGCGCTCTGAGAAGCATCCTGCAATATCATTCCTTCGTTCACGATCGACTGCATTTCTGCAGAAACATCTTTCTTCGAAGATATACGTAACAGGTACCTCAGACGAAGTGCATTGATAAACCTTCTCCATGAGCTTGTGCTGGAATTATAGAGCATGTCCCCGCTGATCAAACCGTTGGGATTGGCTTTCAACAAGCTGTCGGCCCTTTGCAGACTGGGAAGGACCCCTTGTTCAGGATCCATATAAACCGTCTGCTGAGAATCGTACCTGGGAGTATAAATACCTTTAGCTCCCTGTAAAGCTTCCTTAAAGGGTATATCCCCCCAGAGTTCCGTTAACTGGGCGAAAGCATAAGAACGAAGGGTAAGGGCCACCGCTTCCAGTAAAGGATTATTCTGGGTCTGACCCAGTGAATAGAGTGTATTGGCATCACGGGCGGATTCATACAGGGGTATCCAGTAGGGCTCGTTGGTGATTGGGGAATAACGGGTCCCCTGGTTGTAATAGGACTGACTGAAAGTCATGTATTGATCATAACCATTGCCCAGTGTCCAGACCACATTTGCATTGTTATAAAATTCCGAGACAATGGTATTCGATAACAAGGTAGTCGGATCAGGGGTTTCGAGGCTATTGGGATTCACGTTTATATTTTTCAGTTCCTGCTCACAGGAGGCTAGCAGCATCACTGTCAGAAAAGGAACTATCATTATGAATTTCTTGTTTTTCATTTTTTTCCTGTTTTGCATTTGACTTATAAATTCAGGTCCACTGAAAATCCCAAACTTTTCTGGGACGGGATACTCAGGAATTCGGTTCCCGGAAGTATCTGTTGCCCTCTCAGGGCCAGTGTTTCGGGATCCACATCCTTGTTCTGGGTGAATTCCAGGGCATTCCTGGCAACGAATGACACATTCAGGTTGGATTTGCCACCTCTCAGGTTCCTGAATGTATATCCCAGCCTGAGTTCCCTTAATTTCAGGTACGATGCGCTGTACATGAATACTGCATTGTCGGTTGCGTTGTAATACGCATTATAATAGGTAGCTGCATCCACCTTAACCGTATTCGGGACATAATTTCCATTGGCATCCATCATTACACCCTTTCCAACGATTCCTGTTTCACGCCCGGGAAGGGTCTGAACCGACATCCCTCCTGCCAGAACTCCAAGTTCGGTATAGGAGAAGAACTTGCCGCCTTTGTGCCAGTCCCATACAAAATTCAGGTTGAAATTCTTATACGATAAATTATTATCCCATCCCAGCACGAAATCGGGATTGTAATTTCCAAGTAAAGAGTTCTGGCTTGTTGTAAACTGAGGAACCCCGTTTTTAAACACAATATTTCCATTGGGATCCCTGACCGGGGCATTTCCATACATATTCCCAAGCCTCTCTCCCACCTTTGCAACATATTGAATAGCGCGGTAATAGCGGTCATACTGTGTTACCTGCGCATAGATATAACTGTCGATGCCACCCGGCAAAGCCGTAACTTTAGCAACATTATGACTGAAATTGAAATTCATGTCCCAGTGTAATCCACCCGGAGTTTCTGACCTGAACGGGGATGCATTCAGAATAAATTCAACTCCTTTATTATTGATGGAGGCTCCATTTACATAGGCATTGGTATATCCTGAAGAAACCGGAATCGGCAATTGGACGACTTCATTTTTTGTGTTTGAATTATAATAAGCGAAGTCAAGTCCGATCCTGTTATTCAGGAACTGGATTTCCAGGCCGGTTTCTTTGGTTGAAGTTGAGGAAGGCTTCAGGTTTGCGTTGGCAAGAATGCTGTTCCCGGAAGTCAAAGGATAGCTGTTAAAAGGCGAGTTGGTGATGAAGGTATTATTGATCGAATAAGGATCCGCATCACGTCCCACCTGCGCGGCTGAGGCCCTTAGCTTCAGGAAGGAGATAGCCTTCGGTAGTTGTACCATATCCGAAATCACGGCGCTTAATGATGCCGATGGATAGAAATACGAATTGTGTCCTGCCGGCAGTGTACTTGATTTATCATTCCTCGCGGTAACATCCAGGAAAATCATGCTTTTGTAATCAACATCACCGAAAGCGTAAAGGCTGTAGATCTCCTTATCATACTTCTGGAAAATAGTCGGTAACTGGTTCTTAGCATTTGAGAAGTTGTAAAGGTTAGGTGTGATTAACGAATTGGCAATGTTCCTCTCATAGGAAAGATCCTGCTGGAACCGGTTGCCTCCCAGTGAGGCACTTACATCGATCACATGGGTACTTTTTGTTTTATAATTAAGCAGGAAATCCGAATTGTTTTCGAAATAGCCCACGTTATCAGTCCGGAATCCACCTGTGGGGAAACGAACCGTTGTAAAGGCCCTGTGACCTTCGCGGTTATCCTGGTAAAAATCCGTTCCCGTACGGACCATCAGGCTCAGGTTCGGGTTAAATGAATAGGTAAAGGAAGCATTCCCGATCAACCGGTTTTTATTGAAACTGTTGACGTTATCATACATGGTAACATAAGGGTTATCGTGATTATTCCAGTACCGGAACTGGTTAAGCTGATCACGGCCGGTCTGCCATTGTTTTTTCAGCGAGTTAATATCGATGTTGAGCGGCATTCCATAAACACCGAAGAATGTATACATGACGCTTTCGGATCCGTAACCGATGTTGGGCCGGTTATCGCTGCTGCTATTGATAAAGCTCATGTAAACATCGGAAGTCAGCTTGTCGCTGAATTTATGTTCTCCACGAATACTTACAGAATATCTTTTCAGGTCGGTCCCGGGCAGAATTCCTTTGTTATAAAGGTTTCCTATCGAGAAACGGTAACTTCCTCTATCTGTTTTTCCTGAAAAATCAAGGTCATTTTGCGTAGTAAATCCAGGCTGCAGGAAATTCTTGAAATGGTCGGCGTGGCCAATCCATGGGGTAGGTGTGGCTTTTTCACCATTAATTCCCAGGGCATAAAGGTCACCTGCCTGGAGATTGGTTCCCGGCACGGGACTGTCGAACTGCAGAACATTTAACGACGGATCGAATTTAAGACCCCAGTTGGGAATATTGTTCTCACTGGAAGCTCCCCCGTTAATAAATGAGTAGGTGGTAGGATTCCCTGATAAGGGATAAGCATCGATCCCTGCCCCGTACTGATTCTGAAGATGCGGGAGTTTCAGGGGGGATTCTGCGGTAGTTGTTGTGTGGAAGCTGATCCCTAGCTGACCATCACCCTCTCCGCCCTTTTTAGTTGTCAAAACCACAGCTCCGTTAGCCGCTCTAGAGCCATAAAGAGCTGCGGCGGTAGAGCCTTTCAGCACCGTTACATCCGCTATATCATTTGGATTGATCTCAGCAGCTCCGTTTCCCCAATCCACTTCGGCCCAGGTTCCCTGGCTCGAGGAATTTTCAATAGCGTCATTGAAATATGTTTCATTGTTTATCGGAACCCCATCCACAACGAACAAAGGCTGGTTGGTACCTGAAAATGAATTCTCACCCCTGATTACGATCCTGGATGTTGATCCAACTCCCGCGCCGCCATTGGTAATATATACACCTGCAACTTTCCCGCTGAGATTATTGATAAGGTTCGGATCTTCAGCTTCCGTGAGGCCTTTCGAGCTGACGGTCTGGACTGCATAACCCAGGTCAACTTTTTCTTTAGCAATACCCAGCGCTGTAACAACTATTTCTTCAAGCTGCTTGGTGTTCACTTTCATCGACACATTAATGATGTTCTGATCTCCGACAGGAATTTCCCGGGTCACATATCCTATGTAAGAAAAGACAAGTATGGCATCAGCATTGTTGATATTCAGGGTATAATTCCCTGAAATATCCGTTACCGTTCCGGTATTGGTTCCCTTGATGCTTATACTTACTCCCGGCAATGGCTGATTGGTCTCATCCAATACTTTCCCATTGATTGACCTTGTCTGGGCATTCGCCAGATCAGAGATCAGAAAAAGCAGGAATGTCCAGAGAATGAGTCTGGAAACATTTTGCGTTAAAATGAATCGTGTAAAAGGTGTTTTCATAAAGCTTTATTAATAGTATTTATAGAATTTTTTTTTAAAATGAAGATAAATTCATACAGCCCGGATGAAAGAATTTAACCGGTCCAAAGCACGAAAAAGCCAGAATGAAGTCCTAATTTCCCTGATCAAGCTTTTGTTAAGAAAATAATAATTAATTGAGGTTTTGCGCCTTTAATTATACAGTTGATTAATACTGGGATAACATAGCCATCCTTAAATACCTATTGATTAATGATAACCTGAAAAATTTCCCCTGATAATTATAAATGACAGATTTATATGCTTTCCGGAATGAAAAATCACGGCTTATATTACCGAATTGTTAAGCATATTTTAAATGATTATTAAACTTCGGGCTTCCGGTAAATTGATGATCATTTTGACAGACATCCTTCCTTAATTTGCAGGAAAATCTATTAATGTAATTGTCACATAACGGTAAAGGTTCCCTAACCATAAATTAACAAAACTATAAAATAACTATGTCCTTAAACCTGAAAAAAAGGCCGTTCTTTGGCATGGCAATTGTACCCTTAAAGCTCAATTATGTCGTACTTCTGCTTGCCATGTTAACATTTTCTTCAAGAGTGCATTGTCAGAATCAGCAAACCACCGAAAGTGAGAAGCCGAAAGAATTCAAACCTTCAGGAAAAGTCTGGGGTTATGTTTTCGGCGATTATTTCTTAAAAGTACATTCCGATTCATTGAACAGAGGGAATACACAGTATTCCAATATAGCCAGGAATTTTAACGCATTCTCATTCAGGAGAATTTACCTGGGCTATGACTATCAGATCAGCAGGACGTTTTCAACCCAGCTATTGCTTGCCAATGAAAATGATAACTCGGATGCCCAGGGAGAGCGTACGGTATACATCAAGGCAGCCAATTTAAGATGGAAAAATATCCTGCCCAACAATGATCTTGTGATAGGCCAGACTGCAACGCCGATCTTTGCTTTGCTTTCAGAATCAGTATGGGGCTACCGGAGCATTGAAAAGACTGTTACCGATATGAGAAAGTTGAACAGCTCCAATGATTTCGGTTTATTATGGCAGGGAAAATTGAATGCGAAAGGAGATTACGGATACAATTTCATGATTGCCAATGGTACCGCACAGAAACCGGAAAACGACAAGTATAAAAAAATCTATAGTGAAATTTATGCGAAAATTTTTGATCAGAAACTAATCCTCGATATCACCGGCGATTTTGAAACATCAGGGCCGGGCAAGTCGAAGACAGGAATCAGGGGTTTTGTAGCCTACCAGAGCAAGGCCGTTCACGGAGGGTTCGAGATCTACTCTCAAACACAAAAAGCAGCCACAAGCGATACTACCCTGGGCGTTAACCAGGCTGTAAATCTCAACATTGTTCCATTCGCGATGTCATTCTTTATCAGGGGAGAGATAATCCCCGATAAACTGAATTATTTCGCACGCTTTGACCATTATAATCCCGACAATAAATTCAATCCCTCAATTGAATATTCAACCAAAGTAGCTACCGACAAACAAGACTTTATAACAGCGGGAATAGACTGGATGCCGGTCAAAAATGTACATCTTATGCCGAATATCTGGTTCAATTCCTACAACAGCATGAAAAATAATGTAAGCGGTAAGGCACTGAGTGATTATGATATGGCTGCGAGGATCACCTTTTACTATATATTCCGGCCCAATGATTAAAAAATCAGATGATCAAAACCAAATTAAATATACTATGAAAAGCATTTCTAAAATTATCACGGGATTGTCAGCATTTGCATTCCTGTGTTTTTCAGGAGCGGGTCAACCCGTCTCTGCGCAGGGAGGGGTTTCAAGCCTGATCGCGGCAGGGGCAACTTTTCCCTACCCCCTTTATTCAAAAATGTTCGATGAATATCATAAGGAAAAAGGAATCCAGGTTAATTACCAGCCTATCGGGTCAGGAGGAGGAATTAAGCAGCTTCAGAATAAAACCGTCGATTTCGGAGCTTCCGATGCTCCCCTGAGTGATGAAGAGATGAGTGGCATGCCTGCCAGTGTGATCCATATACCAACCTGCCTGGGCGCAGTTATGATAACCTACAATCTTCCCGGCAATCCGACCTTAAAGCTGACACCGGACGTGATCGCTGATATTTTCCTGGGAAAGATAAAAAAATGGAATGATCCGAGGCTGACGGCTTTAAATCCATCAGTGAATCTCCCGTCGACAGTGATTACCGTTGTTCACCGTTCTGACGGAAGCGGCACCACCTATGTATTTTCCGATTACCTGAGCAAAGTAAGTCCTGCCTGGCATGAACATCCCGGAAAAGGGAAAGCATTGAACTGGCCGGTTGGAATCGGAGCAAAAGGAAATGAAGGAGTCGGTGGAATGGTAAAACAGATCCCCGGCAGCATCGGTTATGTGGAGCTTGCCTATGTAATTCAGAATAAAATTCCGGCCGCCCTTGTAAAAAATAAATCCGGCAACTTCATTGAAGCAACATTAAATTCTATCAGCGCCTCGGCAGCAGTGAAATTGCCGGAAGATCTCAGGGTATCGCTTACCAATACCGAAGCAAAGAATGGATACCCCATAACAAGTTTTACATATCTTCTTATTTACCAGAACCAGTCCTATGGTGACAGGACAGAAGCTAAAGCGAAAGCTACAGTTCAATTGATCCACTGGATGATCACTAACGGACAGCAATATGCTGAACCCCTTCTCTATGCCCCGCTTCCCAAAGAGGCAGCGGACCAGGCTATAAACAGGCTGAAGCTCGTCAAATTCAATAACCAGCCCCTGATGTGATCTCATCAGTAAATATTCAGGCAATAGCGACCTGTCTTGCTCCATGTAAGACAGGCGCTTTTGTTATTGAACCCCTGAGAAAAATTCTCAACCTTTGGACAGGTGCATTGTTAATTATTGCTATTTTTAATTTCGAATACATTAAAATCCTGTTTTTTGACTAATACACAATCCATAAGACAACTAAACTTTAAAGAGCTGGTTTTCCGGAGGATATTGACCTTATCGGCCATTCTTATCATAATCCTGCTTTTGTGTATTTTTCTCACCCTGATCATGAATTCCATGCCTTCCATAAAATCCCTTGGTTTGAAATTTGTGTATGGAAAGGTATGGGATCCGGTATCGGAAGAATTCGGCGCTCTCTCATTTCTGGCTGGAACTCTGGTCACTTCGCTTTTAGCCCTTATTATTTCGACTCCCTTCGCGCTGGCCATCGGGCTGTTCGTCGGCGAATATTATCCCACCGGTTGGTTCAGTGCCATTATCAAAAATGCCGTGGAATTACTTGCCGGTATTCCATCGGTGGTTTTCGGTTTCTGGGGAATATTTATCATTGTTCCCCTTGTAAGGAGCCTGGAGATCAAGTTACAGGTAGCCCCTTACGGGGTAGGTATTCTGACGGCATCGCTTGTATTATCGATCATGATCATTCCGTTTTCGGCTTCTCTTATAAGATTAGTTATTTCAATGGTTCCCAAAGAACTTAAAGAAGCTGCCTATTCGCTGGGTGCCACCCGTTTCGAGGTGATCCGTTTTGTAATTATTCCGTACGTACGGTCGGGCATCTCGGCAGGAGTACTTCTGGCCCTGGGACGGGCGCTCGGAGAAACCATGGCCGTAACCATGCTGATCGGCAATACACAGGCAATTCCGAAAAGTATATTCGACCTGGGTGATACCATGGCCAGCGTGATTGCCAACCAGTTTACGGAAGCCGTCGGGAAGGTTTATTTTTCCGCCCTTATTGAAACCGGGCTTTTACTGTTCATTGTAACAACACTCATCAATATAATAGGAGTTCAGGTAATAAAGAGACTGGAAGCTTAATGAAATTCAATTTTAATTACCGTTACTTCAGGAGTTCGCTGTTCAAGATGTTCATCATCCTGCTTACCCTCCTGACAATTACTCCCCTGGTAGCCGTATTGATTTACATTTTCAAACAGGGTGTCTCCGTGATCAACTGGCATTTCCTTATCAGCCTGCCGAAACCGGTGGGAGAAACAGGGGGAGGTATATTCAATGCCTTAATCGGAAGTGCAATTATTATTGTCATGGCCACTGTTATTGCTGTACCGCTTGGCATAACAGCCGGCACCTATTTCAGCGAAAACTCTCAGTCCAGGATCTTCAGACTCGCTCACCTCGGGGTCGACATTCTTCAGGGTATTCCATCGATCGTGATCGGTATTATAATATACCTATGGCTGGTTAAACCTTTCGGGAAATTTTCTGCAATTTCCGGAAGTGTTGCCCTGGCCCTCATGATGCTCCCATCCATCATACGTTCGACCGAGGAAACTCTGAAGCTGGTCCCACAATCGCTGAAGGAAGCTTCTCTTTCGCTGGGTATTCCCTATTACAAAACCATGCTGTGGGTAATCCTGCCTGCCGGCCTGAGCGGGATCTTAAACGGCATTATCCTCGGCGTGGCGCGAGTAGCCGGGGAAACAGCCCCTCTCCTTTTCACTGCTTTCGGTAATCCATTCCTGAGCTACAGCATAGTTAAACCCATTGCCAGCCTGCCATTGATGATCTTTAATTACGCTATCAGCCCATACGACGAGCTGCATAACATTGCATGGGGCGCTTCTTTTATACTGGTCATGATCGTATTATTCCTGAATATTCTGACTAAAATCGCTGAGAAAAAATGGAAGGTGCAGTTCTAAAAACTGAAAACTTAAATGCATTCTTCGGGAAAGCGCAAGTCCTGAAAAACGTTAACATCGGGATCCGTAAAAATTGCATAACCGCTATCATGGGCCCTTCCGGTTGTGGCAAAACTACATTTATCCGGTGCATCAACAGGATGCATGAACTTACCGATAATGCCTATATCGACGGGAAAATCTTTCTGGATGAAGAAGATATATATCAGATCAATCCAACTTTCCTGCGCCGCAGGGTTGGCATGGTTTTCCAGCGGCCCAATCCTTTCAATACCATGAGCATTTACCAGAATGTGATTGCCGGTTATACACTTAACGGGTCACGCTTTTCGAAAGCAGAAAGGGACCTGATCGTCGAGGAGTCCCTCAGCAAGGC
>JBJKSY010000280.1:0-1783 GCA_046703645.1 Cyclobacteriaceae bacterium | reverse complement strand
TACTTTTTATATAATTCCCTGTAGGCTTTCGCCCTTGAAGCAACAGGTTTATATTCCTTGTCAAACCCGTTACCCATTGCCTTCTGGGCCGATTCAGTTGTTTTATAAATACCTGCGGCCGTGGCGGCAAGCATGGCTGCACCCAGGGCAGGAGTTTGTTCAGAACGGGCTACCTTGATAGGCATGTTCAGCACGTCCGCCATGGTCTGCATTACAAAGTGTGATTTTCTGGCCACACCGCCAAGCGCAACCACCCTGTTAATTTTAATGCCTTCATCCCTGAACCTGTCAACGATCTTTTTAGAACCAAAACAGGTGGCTTCAACCAGGGCACGGAAGATCCGGGGTGCATCACTGCCAAGGCTCAGGCCGGTAATTGCTCCTTTCAGGCCCTGGTGCGCATAGGGGGTCCTCCGCCCGTTCAGCCAGTCAAGCGCAATAACACCGGATTCCCCGACTGGGATCTTTGAAGCTTCCTTTGAAAGGCGTTCGATCAATTTCTCCTGTATTTCACGGGCTATTTTTTCCTTAGCCTTCTTATCCAGCAGGGTTGAGGTCTTAAGTACACGATCCACCGGCCATTCCAGGAGCTGGATAAACCAGGCATAAACATCGCCAAAGGCAGACTGACCTGCCTCGAGCCCCAGCATACCGGGAATGATAGAGCCGTCAACCTGTCCGCATATTCCGCCAACCAGCTTTTCTCTTTCTTTTCCGGTTTTAGCTACAAGCATATCGCAGGTAGAGGTCCCCATCACTTTGCTTAACGTGTTTTCCTTCACTTCACCGCCTAAGGCTCCGGAATGGGCGTCAAAGGTTCCGACTGATATGATCACGTCTTCAGGCAGACCAAGTTTCCTTGCCCATTGCGGGGAAATGCGACCGGCGGGAATATCGGAAGTAAATGTATCCCTGTAAAGCCTTTGACGAAGGCCGGAAAGTAATGGATCAAGCCGTGACAGGAAACTCTCATCGGGCAGTCCGTTCCAGGCTTCATGCCACATGGCCTTGTGCCCGGCAGCGCAACGACTACGCTTTAGGTTCAGGGGATCGGTATTCCCGGTCAACAGTGCCGGGATCCAGTCGCAATGTTCCACCCAGCTAAAGGCATTCCGGCGAACCTTTGCGTCCTGTCTCAGTACATGCAGTATCTTGGCCCAGAACCATTCCGAAGAATAAACTCCACCTTCATACCGGGTAAAATCCATGCCTCCCCATGAGGCCGACAGCTTATTGATCTCCCCGGCTTCTTTTACTCCGGTATGATCCTTCCAGAGAATGAACATAGCATTGGGGTTTGATTCAAAGCCTTTTGTCAGTGAGAGAGGGATGCCTTCCCTGTTTACAGCCACCGGTGTGGATCCGGTGGTATCGATTCCAATGCTTTTAATGCGACGGGCTTTTTCTTTTCCGGCTTTTTTTACAACATCGCGGATGGTTTTTTCAAGCCCTTCAAGGTAATCAAGCGGATGCTGGCGGAACTGGTTTTTGGATGGCTGGCAATAGAGCCCTTTTTTCCACCTGGGGTAATAAAAAATACTCGAAAACAATTCCTTCCCGTTGCCCGCATCAACCATAACCGTGCGCACGGAGTCGGTACCGAAATCAATGCCCAGGATAAATTTATTATCGGTCATATAAAAAATTCATTCAGGTTAATTGCATAAAAAACGCACTGTTAAGTTAATAAAATAAAATAGTTTAGAGAATGCCGGTCGTTGAAATGTGATCACCTGCCCTGGCCGAGGTCGGAAGAATCATTCAGGGCCGGATAACAATGCCT
>JBJKSY010000279.1:0-1937 GCA_046703645.1 Cyclobacteriaceae bacterium | reverse complement strand
CCCCGTAAATTTTATTGAGTTCTTCATCCAAACTCTGACCGCGAAGGTTATTTTCAAGGATAATTCCCGATTTATCTACAAGAACAGTATGCGGGATAGCTCTTATTCCATATAATTTTACAGCTTCACTGTTCCATCCTTTCAGGTCTGAAACCTGTATCCAGTCGAGGTGATCATCCACTATTGCTTTTTTCCAGGCTTTGGCATCGGTGTCCAGGGATACACCGAAAATTTTAAATCCTTTATTTTTATATTTATTATAAACTGCAACAAGTTTCGGGTCATCACGCCTGCAGGGTCCGCACCACGACGCCCAGAAATCAATGAGCATATAGTTGCCCTTGTAGGTAAACAGGCTTGTCATTTGACCCGAAGTATCAGGAAGGGTAATATTGGTCATCATGGATCCTACCGACACTCTTCGCAGTGTGTTAATGTAATTCAGGATCTGTTTCACATAAATTGTAGTGTCGAGTGAATGGTTGAATTTTGAGGTCAGTTGGGTAATTTCATTCAGGTTAAGATCATAGGCGAGTGTGCCCCACAGTATATAGGGCCCTACCGGGTTATCGCTGTTTGAAAGCACAAAATCTTCCTGGGCTCTTTTTTCGATCAGTTCAATAGCGCTGAATACCCTGTTCAAAGAATCCAGCATAAGTGTATTTCCGGTTCGCTGGTAGTACTTCATACGATAATAAACTGAATCAAGTCTGTCTTCATAGGGCTGGATCAGGGAGTTGTATTCTATGACTTTATTCTGAAGTTTTGAACCGAGAATGACCGCATGGTTTGGATCCTTGATGCTGGCCTTAACCGTATAATCAACATTCTCAAGAAATATCCGAATGGGTGATATGCTGTCATAGACCCATATATAACACATCTGGGGTTCATCTATTTTTCCTTCCAGCCGGAAATTTCCATTATGTATTTCCGAAGAATCGATGGTAATGAACTTGTTTTCCACACGACGTCTAAGAACAATATCCCCGTCTTTAACCCCGTCAATTTTACCCCTGATGAAAAATCCGTCATGCTTTTCATTGCAGGAAAACATAACAACGACGAGCAAGAGCAAAATCAGTTTATTTTTCATAACATTAGAAATTGATCATACAAAAGATTTTTCAAATATACTGTCTTTTAAGGATTTCCGGTTTTGTTCTTGAATTGCGAAGATTCTACTGATTATCTGAACTTTCTGAAACCCGGAATATAAAGTGTTATGATAAATAACAGGAATAGCAATATCGACAGTACTGCAACATAAAGATCATAAAACCGGACTTCCATTAAAGGAGGGTGACAGGTTTACTTACCGTCCTTAACGGGCCATGACCTGCCAGATACTGAATGGATGAAATAAAAAAGGCAGCCTTAAGCTGCCTCCATTTAATTTCATGTTATAATCAGCCTTCGAACAAGGCATTTTCCTGTTCCATTTCCTTTTCAAACTGCTGGAGGAATTTATTGGTCTGATCTACATTCTGGAATTCGTAGTCTTTTACATTTCCATCGGTCATATAGATTTCAACCTTAATGGTTTCAATCTTTTTGCCTCCTTTGAATTTCATCTTTTCAGGCAATTTGATTTCCTGTCCGGCAGCTAATTTGGCAATCTTAACTGATTTGGTGCGTTTGGATCCGCAATAGGTACATGCATAATATTGCACCAATTCCCCTTCCGTTTCATGGGTGGCAGGTTCCACGACTTCCTCGTTAACCAGTTTCATTGTATAGAAACCGCAGGTATTGCATTTGTTCGCGGCGAGCCGACCGGCATATTTTTCGATCTTTACCTCATTGGTCTTTTCATCCACCCAAACGTCATAGTCGACAGAAAATACATTCTCCTCAGCCTGCATGCCTTCGTCCAGGTGAACATCTTCTTCTTCTTCGCTCAGCAGCCTCATCTGGTTACCAGCAGAAGAGACTCT
>JBJKSY010000278.1:0-11143 GCA_046703645.1 Cyclobacteriaceae bacterium | reverse complement strand
GATCTTCACCGATTCATGACATTCGGCAACCCGCAGATAGGTCCTGTCCCAGCAATCTCCGGTGATCCCCATCTCGCCTTTTCCTACCGGTACTTCGAAATCGATTTCAGGGTAAACGGAATAGCCGTCAACCCGGCGAAGGTCATAACGCAAACCCGAGGCGCGAAGCATGGGACCGGTGATGCCATACCTGATGGCTGTATCCAGAGGCAGGACACCTATTCGCGCTGTACGCTGGATGAAAATTTCATTCTGAATTAGAAGTTCATCCAGTTCCCTCAGTTTAGGTTCAAGATAATTCACGAACTCCAGGCACCTGTCTTCAAATCCTACCGGGAGATCATAATACAATCCGCCAATCCAGATATAGTTATATAGCATTCTTGCCCCGCTTGCCCACTCCAGCAGGCGGAGAATATGTTCCCTGTCGCGCATCAGCCAGAGAAAAGGCGTTACAGCTCCTGTATCCATTCCATAGGTGCCGATGGAAATGAAATGTGATGCCAGCCTGTTAAGCTCTGCAACCAGGACTCGTATGAATTCCACTCGTTTGGGCAGGCTGCCTTCAATGCCAAGCATTTTTTCGACACCCATGGCAAATGCATGTTCGGAATTCATTGCCGCGACATAATCCATCCTGTCTACATAAGGAATAGTCTGGTTGTAGGGAAGGCTTTCGGCATGCTTTTCGAAACAACGGTGCAGGTAACCGATGTGAGGAACAACATCCACGATCAATTCGCCGCTCACTTTCACCTCGAGCCGGAGAACGCCGTGCGTGGAGGGATGTTGCGGCCCGATATTTATCAGCATTTCTTCGGAATGCAGATCACCCGGATTGTATTTATTCGGCTCTGATCTGGACAGAAAATCGCTTTCAAAAATATATTGGACCTTTTTCTCCATCCGGTCAGTAATCTATTTTCACGTGATGGTAATATTCATCCGTTTTATAATCCTTACGTAAAGGATAACCTTTCCAGTCACCCGGTAGAAGAATTCTTCTCAGATCAGGGTGATCAATGAAACGGATTCCCAGCAGGTCATAGGTTTCTCTTTCAAGCCAGTTTGCCGAAGGCCAGACTTTGCAAAGGCTGTCAACTTCAGGAAGGTCCGGAAGCGCAGGTCTTTCAAGGTGTACATTCAGCGCCAGTTGGGTTTCATTGGGCAGGGATGAAAGATGGTAAATCACTTCCATGGTCTGGGAATCCGGAGCATTATCAATTCCTGTTACGCTTGACAGCATATCGAAATCGGTGTCCGGATGATCCCTGAGAAAAATGCATACTTCTACTAATTTTTCCTTAGTGATGACCAGGCAGGGAGGATGTGATATGACCGGTGACACAGAAACAGTTTCATTGCCGAATTGCTTATTAAGCAGCTGCAAAATGGGTTCCGGGTCAAGTGACATGATTTTCAGGATTTTTCCATCAATTTACGGATCGCAGTAGGTGCAATAATGGATTCATGGCGGATTTTTTCCTGAAGCTTGATGAATCCCCCAATAAGGGCCTCCGGACGCGGCGGGCATCCGGGAACGTAAACATCCACCGGGATCACCCTGTCGACACCTTTTACTACATGGTAGCCATGTTCCCAGTAAGGGCCTCCGCAATTGGAACATGATCCCATAGAAATCACATAGCGGGGTTCGGCCATCTGTTCGTAAAGGCGTCTTACCCGGTCAGCCATTTTAAAGGTAACCGTACCTGCCACGATCATGACATCCGCCTGCCTCGGAGATGGACGCGGAAAGATCCCGAACCTGTCAAGGTCATAGGCTGAAGCATAAGTGGCCATCATTTCAATAGCGCAACAGGCAAGGCCGAAGCCGACAGGCCAGAGGGAAGAAAGACGCGCCCAGTTCATCAGGTCGTCAAGGCCCGCGACTATGATCCCGCCATTCGCTGATTTCTGGTCAAGCAGTCCCACCCGGATTTTTATTTATTTCAGTCGATTGATAGTTCCCGTATTTCAGGTTTATTTTCCGGTATTTTTCCGGAAGTACTGCAGGATTCTCATTGCCCGTTTTTTCAGCCAGTTTTTCCCATTCCAGCAGGCCGGTCTTCCAGGCATAGAAAAGTCCTAAAACCAGCATCATAATAAAAACCGACATTTCCGTAAAAGTGTACCAGCCCCAAAGCCCGGATGTTGCCTGCATCAGGTTTTTGTTGGCAAATACAACCGACCAGGGAAAGAGAAAAACAATTTCAACATCAAATAAGATGAATATCAGGGCTATCACATAGAACCTTATATTAAACCTTCCCCATGCATTTCCAGCAGGCTCTTCGCCACATTCATAGACTTTTAGTTTTTCCGGACCCGGCCTGGAAGGTCTCAGGAGACGGGCAACCAGAAGGGCTAGAATAATAAACAGGATTCCCCCGATCAGGAATAGCAGGATAGTTGAAAATCCGTTCATTTCATTTTTGTCCATCCGTTAAAATTAAACATTAAAAATCAATTGGATCAAGATATTTGAAATGCCCGTTCAATTTGATTATCTCGTGAGCCTTTTCGGTGCGTTTGAGCACAGGAATGGTCCTGTCGAGGTATTCAGTAATGAATTCCTGCCGGTCAATTTCCCGGTTCATGCACAAGAGTTTGTATTCCTCTTCGAGGCTGAGACCCAGGTGATGAATGATATCGTAGGAAATTATGTCCCTGTCGATTTCTTTTATCTTGCCATGTTGCAAGAGCCGGTAAAATTCTTCGAGCTTTTCAAGAAGGTAGCTTTTCATGAAAGGGTCCTCTTCGTTATGGTCTTCGACGAACCTGACATTCCCGGCGCTGTACATTTTATCCCCGAAAGGATTGTTGTAATCCAGAACTTTAAAAACCCTGATGCCCGAATTTCGGATATCCATTCGTCCATCCGGATAGGTTTTGGTTACCTCGAGGATTTCCATCAGGGTACCGAATTCAATCCTGTTATTCAGGTATGCGGGTATGCCGAATCTTCTGTCTCCGGCAAGGATGTCGGTAACCAATTCCTTGTACCGGGGTTCAAAAATATGAAGGTTGAGCTTTTCCCCGGGGAAGGCAACTAATTTTAAAGGGAACAATGGTATCAGTTCTTCCATCTGGTCAAATTTACTCACTCTTAACCGGTACCTGGAAAACAACCTGATTCCGGAAACCGGATTAATTACTGATTGAAACCTTAAGAAGGCTTTCCCGAATTATGTTCCTTATGGTTTTATTTATGCTGCGTTCAGAGTTGTATGCCTGTATTACATATTCCTGACTATTTCCGCCCCGAACTCAGAACATTTCAGCAGGGTGGCACCTTCCATCAATCTTTCAAAATCATAAGTAACTCTTTTAAGGTCAATAGATTTTTCAAGACCTTTCAGGATCAGATCGGCGGCTTCCTGCCATCCCATATATTCAAGCATCATTACTCCTGAAAGGATCAGGGAACCCGGATTTACCTTATCCTGACCCGCATATTTAGGAGCTGTACCATGGGTCGCTTCGAAAATGGCATGTCCCGAATCATAATTTATATTGCCACCGGGCGCTATTCCAATTCCACCGACTATGGCTGCTGCCGCATCGGAAATATAATCACCATTCAGGTTCGGTGTAGCCACCACGGAATATTCTGCCGGGCGCAACAGGATTTGCTGAAGGAATGCATCAGCGATAAAATCCTTTACAATAAGCTTGTGGCCGTCTTTTTCAATTACCTGCCAGGGACCTCCATCAAGATCCTTTGATCCGAATTCCTTTTTTGCCAGGGCATAACCCCAGTCGCGGAAGGCACCTGATGTGAATTTCATTATGTTCCCCTTGTGAACCAGCGTGACACTGGGTTTTTTATGTTGAAAGGCATAATTGATCGCCGAACGGACCAGCCTTTCAGTTCCTTCCCGGGAAATGGGCTTAATGCCGATCCCGGACGTTCCGGGGAACCTGATTTTGCCGTAGTGTGCAGGGAAATTTTCCTTCATGAGAGAAAGGAACTTTTTATTATCGTCCGTTCCTTCCTGGAATTCAATTCCCGCATAGATATCTTCGGTATTTTCCCTGAAAATAACCATATCGGTTTTCCATGGCTCTTTAACCGGGGATGGTGTTCCTTTAAACCAGCGTACCGGTCTTACACAGGCATAGAGATCGAGTTTCTGACGTAGTGCAACATTCAGTGAGCGGATCCCCCCGCCCACAGGGGTGGTAAGGGGTCCCTTGATGCCTACCAGGTAATGTTCAAATGCCCTGAGCGTCTCATCGGGCAACCAGTTATTATTCAGTTTAAAGGATTTTTCACCGGCATACACTTCCTTCCATACAATCTTTCTTTTCCCACCATAAGCCTTGGCCACTGCATTGTCGAGTACATGTTTAGAAGCCGGCCATATATCCACACCTGTGCCATCACCCTCAATGAAAGGGAGAGTCGGCTGATCGGGAACCTGAAGTTTTCCGTTTTTAATTGAAATGATCTGTTCTTCCATACCTAAAAAATTTTTTTGTGAAATTAATCAATTAATAGAACAGATGAGGAAATAAAAGGCATTACCTCCCGGGGATTACTGGTTCATAGTTTTCCTGTTGTTCCTGAGATACTTTTTGTAATTGAAGAACCCGGTAGGATTGGAGTCAAAAATTACTGTATACTTGAACTGAAGAGTAACATATTTGTCAAATTTCCCGGCAGAAACGTCCCTGAAGGCGTCGAGGAAAAAAGTCTTTGTGAACCGGTAAGTACCCTGTATGGATATGAACTGATTTTTATTGATATAATACTTGGCCATAATACCTACAGGGTAGATGACAGAAAGCCTGGCAAAATCGTAAGTTCCGGATTCGCTTGATCCAGGCGATTGAATTATTTCTCCTGTTTTAGCTCCGCCGCCTTTGTTATTTCTCGGGAAAAAATTCACCTGTCCGATACCTCCGAATAAAGTACAATTCCATTTTGAAAATCTACCGTCGATCCTGTTCTGCGGGATGATATCGATGGCCCCTGCAATGAAGTAATCAAAATTATAGGACCAGAATATACGGCTGGTATCATTATATACAGGTTTGGGATATGAAGAGAGCATGAAAAAATTTGTTTCACCCATCACACTGAAATAATCATTCAGCCGGTAGGAAATATCAACCCCAAAATTCGGGTTCAGGTAATACCGCTGGAGTTTCGGGCTGAAAAATCCGCTTAACTCGCCCTGGTAGGCCGAAAGACCTCCACCAAACCCCAATGAAAGCCGGTCAAGGTAAGGGCTGTATTTTTTACCCTGGTAAGTATAGGAAGACTGGCCATATATGTCTGGCACAATGACGATCAGAAGGAATAATACAGGAAAAAGCAGTTTCTTTATGCTCATCTGTTAATAGCTTTCCGAATCATTCGGGAAATTACCCGATTTAACGTCCTCAATATAATGCTTTACTGCATCAGTAACAATGGTTTGAAGATCGGCATACCTCCGCAGGAACCTTGGTTTGAATTCCATGGTAATTCCAAGCATATCGTGCATCACCAGTACCTGACCATCACCATGAGGGCCAGCACCTATGCCGATAATGGGTATGGATAAAGCTTTGGTAACCTGTGCGGCAAGTTTCGCCGGTATTTTTTCAAGGACAACTCCAAAACAACCGCATTCCTGCAGCAGCATGGCATCATTCAATAATTTTTCAGCTTCTGCCTCTTCGGTAGCGCGGACGGTATAAGTTCCGAATTTATAGATCGACTGGGGAGTCAGCCCGAGATGGCCCATAACCGGAATGCCGGCTGAAATAACACGCTCGATGGATTCCCTGACTTCGCTGCCGCCTTCCATTTTTACACTGTGTGCGCCGGATTCCTTCATCACGCGAATGGCTGAATGAAGGGCTTCCCCTGAATCGCTCTGGTAGGACCCAAACGGGATATCTACAACGATCAGGGCCCGGTTTGCGGCGCGTACGACCGATGTTGCATGATATATCATGTGGTCGAGTGTAATGGGAAGGGTCGTTTCGTGGCCTGCCATTACATTCGATGCCGAATCGCCGACCAGAATCACTTCCACACCAGCCGCGTCGATGATCCTGGCCATTGAATAATCATAAGCCGTAAGCATGCTGATCTTCTGTGCGCGGGCTTTCATTTCCTGCAGGCTGTGCGTGGTTACTCGCTTTACGGGAGATTTGGAAACTGACATGAATTGTTAATATAAATAAACCCCGAATTCTTTGGAAGAAAGATCCACCAGCACATGATCACTTAGTGTTGTAGACAGCTCGTACCCGGTATAATTAGCCTTTACCGGGAATAAAGTATAATTCCTGTTGACGAGCACAACGGTCTGTATCTTTTTAACATCCACTTCCAGGAAAGGTTTCATGCTCTGTATAAATGTGCGCCCTGTGTGAAGAACATCGTCAACGATGATGATGGTTTTATCTTTCAGGGTCTTAACATCGCAATCCACTTCAATTCCGCTTTTGAAGGGCGTTTTTTTATCGAGTGAAATTTTCAGTAATCTGATCTTAAAATCTGATTCTTCCTTCAATTCCTTTACGAGCAGCCCGGCGAGATTATAACCGCCGTCTGCTATTCCTGCAATCACTAGTTCCTTTTCATCCAGGTTGTTTTCCAGGATTTCATATGCGATTCTCTTGATCTTCTGCAAAATCTGTTCCTTGTCAAGAATGAGATCCTTTTCCGTTGTCATATAAAAAAAATTTTCTGTTTAAGGCAAATCCGCATTATCGGGAATGGGCAATACCATGCTGTCCTTGAATGTGGAAAGAACCACCATGGACTGCATGTTATCCACGACCTTGATATCACTGACCTTTTCCAGCATCAGTTTCTGGTATGTCCTGATATCCTTGGAAATAATGCGTAAGATGAAGTCACCGGCGCCGGTAATATGATGGCATTCGATGACCTCCTCTATTTTATCGATTTCCTGCATGAATTGCTCTATATTTTCCCGGTTATGGCCACGAAGAGTGACAAGCACAAAGGTACTTACGCCCAATCCTATTTTTTCAGTGCTCAGTTTGGCATGGTAGCTGGTGATCACCCCCATTGTTTCCAGTTTTTTCACCCTTTCCAGGGTCGGGGCAGGCGACAGGCCGATTTCTTTTGATAACTGGGCATTGGTGATCTTGGCGCTCTTTTGCAATATCTCTAAAATCTTACGGTCGGTTTTATCCAGTTTTATTTGCTGACTCATAATGTGTTTCAGAATTTTATTCTGAACAAATGTAAAATATTTTTTAATTATTTTATAAAAAGAAAAAAAACTTTAATCTTATTTTAAAATTCTGGTTTTCTGCCTACTTAAATAAGATAATATACTGTCCGATTATATTTGCAAATATTAAAAAAAATAAACCATGGACAGCAAAAGCAGGAAGTTTCTTTACGACTATCTTAACAATGTAGCACCGACGGGTTATGAGGCATCCGGCCAGAAGATATGGCTGGAATACCTGAAGCCCTCGGTTGATGATTATTTCTCGGATTCCTACGGGACTGCTGTGGGAGTTTTCAATCCAAAATCGGATTATAAGGTCGTGATTGAAGCCCATGCAGATGAGATATCGTGGTTCGTAAATTATATAAACAAGGAGGGTTATATATACGTGATCCGGAACGGAGGTTCCGATTACCAGATCGCCCCGTCGATGCGCGCAAAAGTGCATACTGAAAAAGGTACTCACCCGGCCATATTCGGCTGGCCTGCCATTCATGTTCGTGATCCTAAGGCGGAATTAAAAATGGATGTTGATACAGTGGTCCTCGATTGCGGTTGTTCCTCCGATGAGGAGGTGAAGAAGCTTGGTATCCATGTAGGAAGTGTCGTTACCTTTGACGAGGACCTGATGGAACTTAACAAGAAATTCCTTGTCGGCAGGGCGCTTGATAACCGGATCGGGGGATTCATGATCGCAGAAACAGCACGCCGGATAAAGGAAGAGAAGATCGAACTTCCTTTCGGATTGTATGTTACAAATTCCGTTCAGGAAGAAGTAGGATTAAGGGGAGCCGAAATGATCACCCAACGAATTAAGCCCAATGTCGCCATTGTGACAGATGTGAATCATGACACCCAGTCACCTCAGTATAATAAAATTAAACAGGGGGACCTGAAATGCGGGTCGGGTCCTGTATTGACCTATGCGCCGGCAGTCCATAACAATGTGCTTAAAATGATCATTCAGACTGCCGATAAGAATAAAATTCCTTATCAACTGGCGGCGAGCTCAAGAGTTACGGGAACCGATACTGATGCATTTGCCTATTCAAACGGAGGGGTGCCTTCGGCTCTGATATCACTGCCCCTGAAGTATATGCATACAACAGTGGAAACAGTGCATACGGACGATATTGAAAATATCATAAAATTATTCATCGCTTTCCTGAAGCAGCTTCCCAAAGGCCATGATTTCAGTTACCTGAAACAGGCATGATTGCTATTCTACGATTGTGACATCGATGCCGGCTACGGCCAGGTCATTCCAGAATCCGGGGTAGGATTTTGTCACAACCCTGTGATCATTGATGTTCACATTGGTAACCATGACTAATGGGGCCAGCGCCATGGCCATTCGGTGGTCCCCGTAAGATTCAAACTGACAGGACTCCGGGAAATAACCTTCCTTAACCGGGATCACCGACCATTCTCCGGGGTTTATCTCCATAAGCCCTGCGTGAAATTTATTGAGTTCCTTTTGTAAGGCGAGAATCCTGTCAGTCTCTTTTATCCGAAGACTTTCAATCCCGGTAAGGGTGAGGGTAATTCCTTTGGCAGCGGCAGTGACCACCGCGGTTTGTGCCAGGTCAGGACAATTACTGAAATCCCACCGGAATTCCGGAGTGTGATCTTTCTTCCTGAGATGGATCCCATTGGACTCGAAGATCGTTGCCACTCCCATTTTATCCATTATTTCGACGATAACCTTGTCTCCCTGGTAGCTTGAAGGCAATAATCCGGGAAGACGGATCTCCGCTTCTTCGGCAAGTGCTACCAGACTATACCAGTAACTGGCTGCCGACCAGTCAGGGCTGACCCTGAAAGGTTTGGAAGTGTATACCTGCGGCAGAATTTTTACCTGGTTCCTATTGAATTCATGCGCTACGCCATAGTGTTCCATAATCGCCAGGGTCATTTCGATATACGGCCGGCTCGCAATTTTGCCCGTTAGTTCGAGAGTAAGACCCTCCGGAAGCAATGGGGCAACCATGAGAAGGGCGCTGATAAATTGGCTGCTGATATTTCCCGGTATGGAGATTTGATCTTTTTCCTGGTGCTGAAACCCTAAAATTTCAACGGGCGGGAATCCTTCCTTGTTCAGATACCTGATGGAAACTCCCAGGGATCTTAAAGCTTCTACCAGTATTCCTACCGGCCGTTCTTGCATTCTCTCGGTTCCTGTCAGGATTTTATTTATATTTTTTATGCTGAAATATGCGAGGAGAAAACGCATGGTGGTTCCCGCATCCAGCACATCCAGCAGCTTACTGTCCGAATTCAGCAATCGGATCATAGTTTGGGTATCCCTCGCCTGTGACAGGTTTTCAATTCCTGTCTGGCTGCCTGCCAGGGCATTTATTACCAGTGCGCGGTTACTTTCGCTTTTAGAGGATGGGAGCTGAATTGAAACGGGTAATATTTTTTTTACTTTTTTTAAAAAAACAGGCATTTTTCTGTAAACCGGCTAATGATTATACGTATAATTAGATATAGGTAAAGTTAATTCCCATTTTAATTGAATATTGAAAAATTTATTATTTAAAGTTTTTTACTATTTCAAGATTAAATATTAATTTACCAACAAATAAATGGCACCATTTTAGCTAATACCACAAGAAAAGTTCATTTATGAGCAAGCTATTTAAATTTATGACTATTGCTGCTGTTGGAGTTGCGATCGGAACGGTTGCGAGTAAATTTGCCAGGTCTGATAAACCCAGAATTACCAGAGATACCCAGCCGGCTTCAGAATCAAAAAACCAGCCTAATGCAGAAAAGAATAATGGCGGAGATACCAGGGATATGAACGACCTTGATAATTGTTTTATTTAGATCTACAAGGTCAGCCTGGTTTTACAACCAGTTATTTTTTATAATTCGAAATACCGGGTCAAAGTTTTTTTCACCTGAGAAACATCGACTGTTACGTTGTAACTGGCGTCACCAATTTCGTTAAGCAGTGAAAATTTCAGAATTCCCTTTTCATTTTTTTTATCTTGCCGGGTATTAATAATAACCTTTTCAATGTCAGGTCGCTTGAGTGGCAATTTACCGTAAAGTTGCAATATATAATCAACGGCATCCCGGACCTCATTTTTATCCAATCCGGATATTTCTTCGGCAAGGAGCAATTCGCAGATCATGCCTGCTGCTATTGCCTCGCCATGAAGAACTTTTTCATTGTTCTTTTCAAGGAAAAAGCTTTCAAGTGCATGGCCGATTGTATGGCCGAAATTCAGGATTTTCCTTAAGCCTTCTTCATGCGGGTCTTTTTCCACCACGGATGATTTGATTTTCACCGATTGGGTTACATGGTGTTTCCAGGGCTGCTTGTCGAAGGAGATATTTTTTAATTTTATCCATTCTTTTTTATCGGCAATGAGGTAATGTTTTATCACTTCTGCAAAACCAGATTTCAATTCCCTCGGAGGCAGTGTTTTAAGGAACTGAACATCGATCATTACCAGATCCGGCAGGACGAACAATCCTATATGATTTTTATAGCCCCGGAAATCGATACCCAGCTTCCCGCCGATACTTGCATCAACCTGTGCCAGCAGGGTTGTGGGAATATTAATGAACCGGATCCCTCTTTTAAATGTTGCGGCACAAAACCCGCCCATATCACCTATCACACCACCGCCCAGGTTCAGCATCAGGCTCCTGCGGTCAAATTCATTGCGGGTCATCTCGTCCCAGATAAGATCGCAGGTAGACAGATTCTTATGTTCTTCCCCGGCTGGAATTCGGGTAACAGGAATGTCTTTAAGAGAATCAGCTATTAACGGGTAACAATCACGAAACGTATTTTCATCCGCCAATACTCCAAGGGAAGAATATTTCTCCGTTGAAAGAACGGAAGCGAGTTCGGTCAGGATATTATCCGTGATAATAACCGATTCAACCATTTTTCTTATTCTTTTCCTTTTCCT
>JBJKSY010000277.1:0-5981 GCA_046703645.1 Cyclobacteriaceae bacterium | reverse complement strand
AATTTAAGGTAGGCGATATCTACCTGGGAACGGTTAAAAAGATCGTCCCGGGACTCAATGCAGCATTCATCGATATCGGATTTGATAAAGATGCTTTTTTGCATTACCTGGATATGGGAAGCCAGGTCAGATCGCTGAATAAATTCGTGAGTCAGGTACTCTCAAAGAAGAATAATTCTTCAAAGCTCAACAACTTCAAACTGGAGCCCGAAATTGATAAACTTGGCAAAATCGGGCAGGTACTTAACAAGAACCAGCAGGTACTCGTCCAGGTAGTAAAGGAACCGATATCTTCGAAAGGTCCGAGATTGACCTCAGAACTTTCTATTGCCGGTAGATACCTGGTATTGGTACCCTTTTCCAATACCATCAGCATATCAAAAAAGATCAGTGAAAGTGAAGAAAGAAAACGGCTCACCCGACTAATTTCTTCCATTAAGCCCGAAAATTTCGGCGTAATAATCCGGACCGTAGCCAGAGGGAAAGATGTTGCCGAGCTTGACAGGGACCTGCAGAACCTGATCGAGGTTTGGGATAACGGGGTGAATATTTTGAGACATGCTAAACCCAGGGCCAAGATCATTGGTGAAATGGGCCGGGCCTCATCCCTGATCCGGGATTTACTGAATGAAGAGTTCGATTCAATTCATATCGATAATAAAGCCCTCTTCGAAGAAACACGTAACTATATAAAAACCATTGCCCCGGATAAAGAAAAAATAGTAAGATTATACAACGGCAAGGCTAAGATCTTCGAACAATTCGGAATTGAAAAACAGGTAAAATCACTTTTCGGACAGACGGTTAACCTGCCAAACGGGGGCTATGTAATCATTGAGCACACCGAGGCTATGCACTCAATTGATGTTAATAGCGGAAATAAATCCAATGCAGCGGAGGATCAGGAAGCCACTGCTTTGAATGTTAACCTGGATGCCGCCAGGGAAATTGCCCGTCAGCTCGTGCTGAGGGATATGGGCGGCATAATCGTTATTGATTTCATCGATATGAGGAAGGTCGAAAATAAGAGACTCGTGTTTGAAAAGATGAAACATGAGATGAAGCTCGACCGGTCGAAATTTACCATCCTGCCGCTGTCAAAATTCGGGCTTATGCAGATTACCCGGCAGCGGGTTCGGCCCGAAATGAATATTGCCACCCAGGAAACCTGCCCTACATGCGGAGGTACCGGTAAAATTACCGCTTCCATACTGGTTTCGGACCAGATTGAAAAGAACCTGGAATATATAATTACCAAACAGAACGAGAAAGGAATTACAATTATCCTGCATCCTTACCTGTATGCCTTTTTCAAGAACGGGATATATTCAAGGCAGCTAAGATGGTTCATGAAATATTTTACCTGGATTAAACTTTTAAAAGATACATCCCTGGGAATAACGGATTTCAAATTCATTAATCAATCAGGGGATCCTATAGAACTTTGATCTGACTATGCATCTTATTATCAACCTGCCCGGCTTAGTAAATTTCGGGCAGATTCCCGTGTACCATGATCGATAAACTTGAAGAAATAAAAAAACGGTTCGAAGAAGTTGGCGAATTACTCGTCAAACCGGAAACTCTTTCCGATATAAAAATATATTCCCGGCTGGGAAAGGAATATAAAGAGTTGGAAAAGATCGTCAGGAAATTCGAGGCGTATAAAAAAATTCTAAATAATATACAGAGCGCCAAGAAAGTACTTGAATCGGAAAAGGACCCCGAATTCCGGGAAATGGCAAAACTGGAGCTTGAAGACCTCGCACCATTGAAAGATCAGGCAGAAGAAGAATTGAAGGAAATGCTGATCCCCAAAGACCCCAATGACAGTAACAATGCCATTCTTGAAATCAGGGCGGGTACCGGGGGGGACGAGGCAGCCATTTTTGCAGGCGATCTCTTCAGAATGTATGAACGTTATTGCGAGAAAAAAGGCTGGAAACTTAGCATTCTTGACCTTGCTGAGGGTCCCTCAGGAGGTTACAAGGAAATAATCAGTACCATTTCGGGAGAAGGAGCTTATGGAATGATGAAATATGAATCCGGTGTGCACAGGGTTCAAAGGGTGCCGGTAACAGAGACCCAGGGCAGGGTACATACGTCTGCTGCCAGCGTGGCTGTCCTTCCGGAGGTGGAAGAAGTGGAAGTTGAACTGAACCTGAATGAAATCCGGAAAGATACCTTCTGTTCCTCAGGACCCGGCGGTCAATCGGTAAACACGACATATTCCGCCATCAGGCTGACACATATTCCTACGGGCATTGTTGTTACCTGCCAGGATGAAAAATCGCAGATAAAGAATTTTGAAAAAGCGTTGCGGGTTTTACGATCACGGCTGTACGAGATTGAAATGGAAAAACAAAATGAAGAGATCGGAGAACAACGCAAGCTGATGGTGGGCAGGGGCGACCGTTCCGATAAAATAAGGACTTATAACTACCCGCAAAGCCGTATCACTGATCACAGGATCAATTTTTCAGTCTATAACCTTCCCACGGTAATGAACGGCGAACTGGATGAATTCATTGAACAACTCAGGATTGCCGATAATGCTGAACGTCTGAAGGAAGGAAAATCGAATTCGAATTCCTGATATTTCAGGTAAAGAATAGGTTTCTGCGTAAAAGGGACCCTATTGCCTCATTGAATTTTATCGCTTTCAAAATTACATGTCATGAAAATATTTCAAAAAGAAATTTCCCTTCCGGCATATAACCGCGGTTATCATCTGATCACCGATACCATCCTCGGGGAAATTCCCGAGATCAGGCAAATTACTGCCGGCCTGCTGCTTATCCATATCAAGCACACGTCAGCCGGCTTGACCATCAACGAGAATGCCGATCCGACTGTTCGTAATGATTTCCAGCGATATTTCGATAAGCTGGCTCCTGAGGATCAAACTTATTACCAGCACGATGACGAGGGCCCGGATGACATGCCTGCTCACTTAAAATCATCCCTCCTGGGTTGTTCGGTTATAGTCCCGGTAACATCCGGCAGGCTGAACCTGGGTACCTGGCAGGGAATTTATTTGTGCGAATTCAGGAATCGGGGGGGACAAAGAAGACTGGTGCTTACTTTGGAGGGAAACTGACAAATTCTCCGTGAATGTATTAGTGATCTCAGGAAATCCTTGTTCGGGTCAAATAAACTTATTTCCGGTAACAGGTGACTTAAGAACTTTTATGCCCGTTTAAAAGTTTCGGTTTCAGGAATTGAGCAGTATATCCGCCAGATTTTTTTACCATTTCTTCAGGGGTTCCCTCAAAGACAACCGTACCGCCAAGGTCATCTCCTCCTTCGGGTCCCAGATCGATGATCCAGTCTGCGGTTTTTATGACTTCCATATTATGCTCTATGATAAGTACGCTATGCCCCTCATTGACAAGGGCATTCATGGAGGTCAGAAGTTTGCTGATGTCCTGGAAATGAAGCCCGGTTGTCGGTTCATCAAAAATAAAAAGGATTCTTTCTTTGGCTTCCGAATTTCCTTTTCCCAGGAATGAGGCCAGTTTCACACGTTGCGCTTCACCGCCGCTCAGGGAGTTGGAAGACTGTCCGAGCCTTATATAACCTAAACCGACATCCTGTAAAGGTTTCAATCGTGTATAGATTGCATGTTCATCCCTGAAAAAATCCAGACTTTCATCGATGGTCATGTCAAGTACTTCCGTGATATTTTTTTCCTTATATTTCACTTCCAGGATTTCGCTCCTGTATCTTTTGCCGCCGCAGTTTTCACAGGTAAGATAGATATCGGCCATGAACTGCATTTCCACCTTGATTGTCCCTTCGCCCTGGCAAACTTCGCAACGGCCGCCTTCCACATTGAAAGAGAAATGGGACGGTTTATAACCCCGCTGGAAACTCAGGGTTTGTTCGGCAAATAATTTTCTGATATTATCAAAAGCCTTCACATAAGTAACGGGATTGCTTCTTGAAGATTTTCCTATCGGGTTCTGGTCCACAAATTCCACCTGTGTTATAAGATTGTAATCTCCCGTCATCCTGTCGAATTTGCCGGTACTTTCCGAAACATTTCCCAGAATTTTCCCCAATGCCGGGTATAATACCCTTCTGACAAGTGTGGATTTTCCTGAACCGCTTACGCCGGTAATTACAGTAATTATATCGAGCGGAATCTTAACCGAAATATTTTTCAGGTTATTTTCCCGGGCCCCTTCGATCAGGATGCTGTTCCTCCATTTCCGTCTCCGGGAAGGGATTTTTATAGAGTCTGATCCGTTCAGGAACCTGGCAGTATAGGAATTTGTATCATTAAGGATCTCCTCGGAATTGCCCTGAAATACAAGATTTCCTCCGTTTGTACCTGCATCCGGCCCGATATCCAGCACCTGGTCGGCAGCCCTGATCACTTCTTCTTCATGCTCCACTACAATTACTGTATTTCCCAGGTCCCTAAGCTGTTTCAATACATCGATCAGCCTGTGAGTATCGCGGGGATGCAATCCTATACTGGGCTCATCCAGGATATACATGGAACCGACCAGGGAGCTTCCCAGCGAAGTAGCCAGCTTGATCCGCTGGTATTCTCCTCCGGAAAGACTGGAAGTCAACCGGTTCAGCGTAAGATAACCCAATCCTACAAGTTCAAGATAATTGAGACGGCTGGTAATTTCGCTGAGAATCCTTTTCCCGACCGTGTAATCAAAATCATTTAGCTTAAGGCTATTGAAGAATTCCAGGCATTTTGTTACCGGCATTAAAACAAGGTCAGTGATCGATTTGCCGTTAACCTTCACGTAAGAAGCATCTTTTCTTAACCTTGTGCCCTTGCAATCGGGGCATGTGGTTCTTCCGCGGTAACGGCTTAAAAGAACCCGGTACTGGATCTTATGAGTTTTGGATTCAATATATTTAAAGAATTCATTCAGGCCGTCAAAATAATTATTGCCCTTCCACAGCAATTCGTATCGTTCCTGTGTCAGTTGGCTGACAGGCTTATGTATGGGAAAGCTGAATTTTGATGCATTCCTGACAAGCGGGACCTGCCATTCTTTCATTATTTCACTCCGCCAGGGCACGATCGCTCCTTCATACACCGACAAGCTTTTGTCCGGGATCACCAGGTCCTCATCTATCCCCAGGATCTTGCCGAATCCTTCGCAGGTTTTGCACGCACCGTAGGGATTATTGAAGCTGAAGAGGTTGACACTGGGCTCTTCGAAGGTTATCCCGTCTCTTTCAAACCGGTCTGAAAAGTGCTTCAATATCTGTGAGTCGCCCTCCTGAATTTCAACGAAACAGTCCCCGTGACTTTCAAAATAAGCAGTTTGTATTGAATCCGCTATCCGGTATGAAAGGCCGTTCTCGTCAGTGGTAACAGTGATACGGTCAATGACAACTAAAAGATCCTTCAATTCTTTTTCCGGCAGATGTTTATCAAGAAGGTCTTCGATCAGCAGGATCTGTCCTTTTAATCTCACCCTGGTAAATCCCTTGCTTAACAGAATCCTGAGTTCATCTGCCAGACTGCGTTTTTGTTTCACAGGCAAGGAAGTAAGGATAATTGCACGGGTCCCTGCCTTCCTGGAAAGAATGTAATCCACCACCGATGTGACAGTATCCCGTTTCACTTCCAGGTTACTGAGGGGAGAATACGTGATTCCAACACGGGCAAACAGTAATTTCAGGTAATCGTAAATTTCAGTGGTAGTTCCAACTGTTGACCGGGGATTACGGGTGTTGGTTTTTTGTTCAATAGCAATAGCAGGCGAAACTCCGCGTATATAATCGACGTCAGGTTTTTCCATTTTCCCAAGAAACTGGCGGGCATAGGAACTAAGACTTTCCACATACATTCGCTGTCCTTCTGCAAAAAGGGTATCAAAGGCAAGCGATGATTTTCCTGATCCCGATAAGCCTGTAATGACAATAAATTTATTTCGCGGAATGGCAACGCTCAGGTTTTTAAGGTTATTAACCCTGGCATTTTTTATTATAATGAACTTCTT